>DATKFB010000122.1:0-6561 GCA_035544435.1 Polyangia bacterium | reverse complement strand
GATGCGCTCGTCGCCGTCGCGCGGGAGCAGCCCGAGTTTGGCGCCCATGCGCGCGTGGGGCGGGGCGGGCGCCGCCGCGGTCGTCGCGACGGCCGCGGGCCCGTCGCCGCGCGCGACGGCGACCTCGAGCGGCGCGCCGGGATGAAATGACAGCTTCGAGAGATCGGCGCGCTCTCCGGAGGCGAGCGTCGCGCTGGCCTCGAAGACCGTGCCGCCGCCGGCGTCGAGGGCCACGACGTACGAGCCGGCCTCGACGCCGAGCTCGATGGCCTTGCCCGCGGGCTTGCGCAGCTCGGCGACCAGGCCGCCGCCCGCCTCGCGGACCGTGAGGCGGCCCGCGACGTCGGGCGCGAGCACGAGGCTGGCTTGCGTCGTGCGCATGTCGGTCACGACCATGTCGCCCGTGCCCGAGAGCTCGAACTCGTAGGCGGCGTGCTGCGGTCCACCCTTCGTGCGCTCGGTGCGCGCCAGCGTCTCCTGCGAGGCGAACTGGTAGGCCTCCTGCAGCGTCACGCGGTGGTCCTGGTTGACGTCGGCGGCGCCGCGCAGGCCCGAGACGAGGTAGTACGTGAAGAACGAGGCCGCGATGCGGTCGGATTCCTGCGCGACCTCGTTGGCGGCGCTCGAGGTCAAGAACGCGTGCCCGCGCATGTCGGTCGACGCGTCGACGAGGAACGGCGGCCGGCGCACGCCGCCCTTGGCGCGCGTGAAGGCGCCCGAGGCGCAGGAATCGAGGATCGCGACGCGCAGATCGGCGGGCAGGGCCTTGATACGCGCGCGCAGCTCGGCGTAGCTCACGCGGTCGTCGCCGAGGAGCAGGCCCTCCTCGTCGGAGTGGCCTGAGTAGTAGACGAGCAGCTCGCGCCGCACGCCGGGCGCCTGCCCGGCGCGCATGAGCGCCTCGACCTGCGCGAAGCCGTCGAGCGCGGCGGCGCGGCGCGGCTCGCTCACGAAGACGAGATCGGCGGGCGCGACGCCGCCCAGGTTCTCGAGGACGCGCGCCATCGAGCGCGCGTCGCTCGTGGCGTAGCGCAGCTTGGCGCGCGCGCCGCCGCCGTCGTTGACGCCAATAAGCAGCGCGAAGCGACGCAGGTGCACCTGGAACGACCCGTTGGGCGGCGGCTCGGCCGCGGCGGCCTCGCGGACGGCGAGCGTTGACAAGCTCGCCGCGACGGCGGCGACGGCGAGGAGGAGGAGGAGGGGGCGGCGGTTCATGGAGTCTCCTGACGGGGCTTGGCGAGCGTGAGCGACGCCTGGTGGAGGGAAGACGGCAGCGCGAGGGTCCGCGCGCGCGCCACGCGAGGCTCCGCCGCGAGCGCCCGCGCCGCGTCGAGCACGGAAGCGAGAGGGAAGGGCGCGTCCGCGGTGACCAAGAAGAAGCGCTCGAACGCGGGCGCGTCGTCGAGCTCATAGGCCGAGGGCAGTCGCACCTCGCCTTTGCCGCTGAGCCGCGCCGCAGCCGCGCCGGCGCTCTCGGGCCAGTGCAACGTCACGTGGCCGCGCCCGTCGATCGAGAGGAGCGCGCCGAAGCTGTCAGCGCCCGCGCGGTAGGTGAGCTGCAACAGATCGCCGCGCCCGGCCGCCGCGCCGTCGGTGAGCCGCTCATCGCCCGAGGGCCGGTGCCGGTAGATGCCGACCTCGGCGCGGCCCTTGGGCGTGGCGTCCTCGAGCGCCGGCCCGCCGGCTTCGGCGTCCGGTGTCGGGCGCGCCGCCGACCGCGCGACGAGCGCGAGCGCCGCGGCACCGGCGAGCGCGAGCGGCCCGCCGACGAGCCAGCGCCGCGCGCCCGCGCGTCCGTTCGGTGTTTGCGTCGCGCGCGCGCGCACCGTCGCCGCGACGTGCTCCGGCTCGTGCGCCTCCAGGATCTCGCGGCTCGAGCGCGCGAGCGCCGCCAGCTCGGCGTCGGCGTCGCGGCCCTCGGCGGCGAGGCGCCGGCGCACGTCGGCCGCGGCCACGGCGTCGAGCTCCCCGAGCGCGAGCCGCTCGACGAGCCAATCCGGGCAAGAGGAGGACGCATCCTTTCGGGTCGCCATGCTCAGACTCCTTCCAGCTCGAGCAAGCGGCCGCGCAGCGTCCGCAAGCGTTTGCGGACGCCCGAGACGGACAGGGCCGCCTCGCGCGCCACCTCCTCGAGCGTCAACCCGTCGACGAGGTGCATGACCGCGATAGTGCGCGTCGACGCCGCCAGCGGATCGTCGGCGCGGAAGAGCAGCGC
This sequence comes from Polyangia bacterium, assembly GCA_035544435.1. Taxonomy (GTDB): domain Bacteria; phylum Myxococcota_A; class Polyangia; order Fen-1088; family Fen-1088; genus DASZFV01. Next base: position 4,346 of record DATKFB010000122.1, on the reverse strand, counting down.
CAGCAGGCCGCGGGCGGCGGCGCGCGACTCGCCGTCGCCGGCGTCGGCCGCGGCGATGCGCTGCAGGAGCTCGTTCTCGAGATCCTCGGGGTGCCGGCGCTCCGCGCGCAGCTTGTTGAGGCAGACGTTGGTCGCCATGCGCAGCAAGAGCGCCGAAAGCGCGGATTCGTCGAGGCGGGCCTCGTGTCGCAACAGGCTCACGAACACGTCCTGCATGGCGTCTTGCGCCTTCGCGTCGTGTCGCAGCAGCCTGCGGCAACGCCGCAGCACCATCGGCCCGTACCGCACGTAAGTGCCTTCGACGTCGAGTGCCACGTTGGCGCGTCCTCTCCCATGCCGGGGTAAACACCGGCGCGCGCCGGAAGTGTCACCGCGTTCGTGAGGCGGACAGCCCTTATGCCACGGCGCCGCTCCGCGACGAAGAGAGGCCGGTCCGTTCTCAGCCGAACTGGACGGAGCGCTTGGTTCCGGAGCCGTAGGCCCAGCCCGTGATCGGGAAGGTGACCTTCGCGGCGTCGTCGAGGGCGGCGCCGAGCGCGACGATGACGGGCACGAAGTGCTCGTGCGTGGGCAGCGACTCGCGCACGCCGGGCGCCTTCTCGCGGTAGCTCATGAGTGCGTCGACGTCCTTGCGCGCGAGCACGTCGCCGCTCCACGCGTCGAACTCGGCGGCCCACTGCGGCGTGGGGGCGTTCGGGTCGAAGCTCATGCGGCGCAGGTTGTGCGTGAGAAAGCCGCTGCCCACGACAAGCACGCCTTCGTCGCGCAGCGGCGCGAGCGCGCGGCCCAGCTTCAGGAGCTCGGCGGGCTCGAGCGTGGGCAGCGACGCCTGCAACACGGGCACGTCGGCCCCCGGGTACATCGCGACGAGCGGCACGTAGGCGCCGTGGTCGAGGCCCCGCTTGGGCTCGTCGACCGTTTGTCCGGGTCCGAGCAGCGCGCGCACGCGCGCCGCGAGTGCGGGCGCGCCCGGCGCTGGGTACTGCGTCTGATAGAACTCCGCTGGGAAGCCGTAAAAGTCGTAGACGAGGGGCACGGGCGTCGTCGCGCCCAGCGTCACGGGCTTGTCGAGCCAATGCGCCGACAGCATGAGGACGGCCTTGGGACGGGGCAGCTTGCTCGCCCACAGGTTGAGCTCGGACATCCAGGCGCGGTCGGTGAGCAGGACGGGCGAGCCGTGCGCGAGGAAGATGCTGGGTATCCGGTCCGGCGAGGCGCCGCTCGAGCGGGCGGGGGCTGATGAAGTGGACATGGCGGGTTCTCGCTTTGTGTCAGGATTGGGGGGACGCCGGATGCACCCGGCCGCCACGGGCGCGGTGACGCCCACGGTCGCGAGGAGCTTGAGGGCGTCTCGGCGATCCATTTGGGTCCGGAGTCTCACCGGACTTCTCTGAGGATGCCAGCGGCCCCGGTGTAGATTCAGGCCATGACGCTCCGCTCGCTCGGTCTCGGCGCCCTCCTGGCCTTTTCGACGCCGCTCGCGCCGGGCGCCGTGCGCGCCGAGACGCTCGTCCCGGCCAAGGATCCAGCGGACGCGCTCATGAAGACGGGGCTCGACGCCATCAAGGCGAGGTCCCACGACCTCTTCGTCGCCGACGGCACGCGCTCACTCCGGGCCGGCAAGCCCGCCTTCGACCGCCTGAGCGCGCGCTTCGCCCCGATGCTGCTCAAGGGCTACAAGACGACGCTGCTCGGGACGCTGCGCAAGGGCGACCGCACGCTGCACCTGTGGAAGCTCGAGCCCGCCGGCGCGCCCGAAGATTACGAGATCCGCGTCGTCCTCAGGGACGGCCGCGTCGACGCCTTCACGATTCAATGACCCCTCCGATGCGAAAGGGCAGGTAACGGATGCCGACTGACCCCGGGGCCTTCGCGCAGAACCCGTTCGCGCTGCTGTCGTTGATCGCGGCGCCGGCCGTGCTCACGAACGCAGCTTCGGTACTGGCGCTTTCGACCAGCAACCGGTTTCTGCGCGCGAGCGAGCGGATGCGCGCGATCGCGACGCGCTACGACGAGGCCCACACAGCCGAGGCGCGCGCACTGCTCGTCAAGCAGATCGCGCGCGTCGAGCGGCAGGCGGCGATGCTGCTCAACGGTCTGCGTGCGGCCTACGTCGCCATCGGGAGCTTCGTGAGCGCGAGCCTGATCTCGATCCTCGGGGCGGGCGTGGCGTCCTCGTCTCTGCGTGCGGCCTTCACCTTTCTCGCCGGGCTCGCGCTCGTCGCGGGCGTCGTGGGCGCCGCCGGCATGGTGTGGGCCTGCGTCAACCTCTTGACCGCGACGCGCCTCGCGCTCCTCAACATGAGCGAGGAGGCCGCGCAGATTCACCAGCGCGAGCTCGAGCGCGCCTCGAGCCCGCCGCCAACGCACCTTTAAGGGCGCGCCCGCGGCATACTCGCGCCATGCGCACGCTGCCGTTCTACCAAGTCGACGCGTTCACGAACCGGCCGTTCACGGGCAATCCGGCGGCCGTGTGCCCGCTCGAGGCGCCGCTCCCCGAGGCGCTCATGCAGGACATCGCCGCCGAGAACAACCTCTCGGAGACGGCGTTCTTCCACCGCCAGGGCGATGCCTTCAGCCTGCGCTGGTTCACGCCCACCGTCGAGGTCGAGCTGTGCGGGCACGCGACGCTCGCGTCGGCCTTCGTCGTCATGACGGAGCTCGAGCCGGGTCGCGCCGAGGTGGCCTTCCGCACGAGGAGCGGCACGCTCACGGTAAGTCGCGAAAAATTCGACGCCAAGGGCGGCGACCTGTTCGTCATGGACTTTCCGGCGCGTCCGGCCCAGCCGGCGGCCGACCGCGCGGCGGCCGTAGCCGCGGCGCTGGGCGCGCGCCCGAGCGAGGTCGCGCACGCCGGCGGGGTCGTCCTCGCCGTCCTCGAAACGGCCGACGACGTGCGACGGCTCGCACCAGACATGGCCGCAATCGCGCGGCTCGGCGTGACGATGTGCGTGACGGCGCCGGCGGACGGCGCGCTGCCGGGCGTCGACTTCGTGTCGCGTTTCTTCGCGCCCGCCCACGGCATTCCCGAGGATCCCGTGACCGGCTCGTCGTTCTGCACGCTCGCGCCTTACTGGGCGGCGCACCTCGGCAAACCCGCGCTGCGGGCGCGGCAGGTGAGCGCGCGCGGCGGCGACGTGCGCTGCGAGGATCGCCGCGAGCGCGTGCTCATCGCGGGGCAGGCCGCGCTCGTCATCACGGGGACGCTTCGTTACTAGCGCGGCGCCCGCACCCGCTTTGCGCGGCGCGCGCCCCCGGGTAAGGTCCGGGCGTGCCCGCCGAGCCCGTCATCGCGTCTGCCGCCCCCGCGCCGCTGCGCGAGGTCGCGCTCGTGCGAGTCATCTACGGCGACACTGATCAGATGGGGATGGTCTACTACGCGAACTACCTGCGGTACTTCGAGATCGCGCGCAACGAATACCTGCGCCTCGCGGGCTCGACGTATCGCGCGTTCGAGGAGACGCACGGGCTCATGCTGCCGGTCGTCGAGGCGCAGATCTCGTACCACCGCCCGGCGCGCTACGACGACGAGCTCGTCATCGCGGCGGCCGTGCACGCGCGCGGCGCGGCCTCGGTGCGCTTCGAGTACGAGATCCGCCGCGCGCCCGACGGCGAGAAGCTCGTGTCGGGGCGAACCGTCCACGCGTGCATCACGCGGGAGGGGCGCGTCGTGCGCCTTCCCGCGGCGCTGCGCGCGGCCGTGGGCCTCGGCCCGAGCCCCGAAGCCGCCGCCGGCTGAGACGAAGTGGAGAGACGCGTCGGTGATGTCGCGAGCGAGGCGAGCGTGGACGAGAACCTGGCGGCGGTGATCGACCACACGCTGCTCCGGCCCGAAGCGGACGCAGCCGAGATCGATCGGTTGTGCGCCGAGGCGCTGCGCTTCGGCTTCGCGGCGGTATGCGTGCAGCCGCGCTGGGTTGTGCGCGCGGCGCGCGCGCTCGCGGGCAGCCGCGTCGGCGTCGCGTCGGTCGTCGCGTTCCCGCATGGGGCGAACGTCACGGCTATCAAGGTCGCCGAGGCGGCGCGCGCGCGCGACGACGGCGCTACCGAGCTCGACGTCGTGGCCGATCTCGGGGCCATTCGCGCCGGTGATGACGCCGCCGTGCGCGACGAGATCGCCGCCATCGTCGCGGCGGCGCGCGGCGCGGCCCTCAAGGTCATCCTCGAGACGACGCTTTGGTCGCCCGAGCGAATCACGGCGGCCGCGCGCGCCGCCGCCGCGGGCGGCGCTGCCTTCGTGAAGACGTCGACGGGCTTTCTCGCGGGCGGCGCCACCGAGGACGCCGTGCGCACGCTGCGGGCCGCCGTGGGGCCCGCCGTGGGCGTCAAGGCGTCGGGCGGCATCC
>DATKFB010000121.1:0-4357 GCA_035544435.1 Polyangia bacterium | reverse complement strand
GGGCCAGTGCCGCCGTTCGCGACCTTGACGTCCGTCGTCCCCCCGCCCGACGACGTCCCCGTCTCCAGATCGATGACGGCCACGGTGGCCGCCGGAATCGTCTTGCTCGTGAGGATTTGCGCGACGCCGTCGGCAAGCGCGGGCCGACCCGCGAGGAGCGAGTAAGAACCAGCGAGACGCAGCCAGCGAGAGCGCCCGGCGCCGCTCCTCCAGCCCTCCCGCAGCGCTCGTCGCGACATGTCGTCTCGCCGGTCCGGATGTCGGCCGATCGAGACCGGTCCTTGAGTCAATCGTGCTGCAGCGACGCTGGACGCGGAGGCGGTACGTGCGCGAGGCGGCCGAGCAACGCCCGCATCTGGACGGCCTCATCCTTCGTCGCGGGCTCGATGGTCAGCCCGAAGCCGCCGACGCGCGTGGGCTTTCCCGGCTCGATGCGCACGACGCGTCCCCTGCATCGGACGTTCAGGACCTCGTCGTCCGCCGTGCCCGCCGCCGACGCCGAGAGTACGAGCTCGAGCTCCACGCCCGCGGTCAGGTGTGGGTACTCCGCCGGGTTGCCTTCGAGGAATACTCCGGTCGCCGAGATGTTGCGAACCGGTATCAAGTACGCCTCGTCCCCGGAACCGACGTTCGCTTGCGCGATGACCTCATACCGTGGCGCGTGGCGCCGCTCAGACGCGTTTGTCATGGATGACCTGCGTGGGAATCGGGAGATCGCGCCCCCGTCTTTAGGCGACCTGTTTTGAAGGTGTTCGTCACAAACCGCCGCGTGCCGCGACGTGCGCGTCGCGATCCGGTCTCACTCGGGGAGCCCGCCGCCGCCGATCATCTCAAGATCGAGGCTGGGGACCGGATATGCTTGGACGACGAGGATGGATCCAGAGGCTATCCTTCTTACGTTCACGGCATGAAGGCGCCGCGTGCCGCGCTCGCCCTCGTCGTCGTTCTTTACCCCGGCTGCGGTAGCTCGACGAAAACAACCGGGAACACAGGCAACGCTGGGGCGACCGGCCAAGCCGGATCGGCAGACGGGGCAGCAGGAACGAATGTACAGGGCGGCTGCAGCACCGTCGGCACGGGCGGCACGGCGGGGCGGCGCCGACGGTGGCGCGGCCGGCGCCACTGGAGGTGGTGGCGTGGCTGGCGTCGGAGGCAGCGACGCGGGAGGGGCGATGAGCTACGCGTGCGATCGGACACCTGCGTGCCCGACCAGACGTTCTGCCACAGCTTCTCGGGTGCCGTGCCAGGATCGGGGACGTCGCGTTCGTGTGAGGCCGTGCCGGCTGCCTGCGCCAAGAACCCGACCTGCGCCTGAGTGTGCCCGCCGGCCGCCGCGCCCGCGTTCGGCTGCGCCTACCCTGGCGGAGGCGCCTTGGGCTCGTGCAGCTGCTCCGAGGCCAATGCCCAGCTCACGGTCTCCTGCGCAGGCGCCTGACGCGCCCGAGAGGACCTAGAGGTCGCCGTTCCGTGATACTCTGAAGTGCCATGCGTCTAAGGAGAGACTGGCTTCGCGTCGGTCAGTCCTCCGACTTCTTCTTGCTGGCGACCCTGGCGGTCGCGGCAGGTTGCAAACCGCACTTCACGGGGCCGTACTCCTGCGAAACAGGCTACGCCAGCTGTGTGAACCCCTCCGCCAACCAGTGTGAGACAGACCTCGAGACGGACGGGCTCCACTGTGGCCGTTGCGGCAACGTCTGCGACGTGGGCGCCGCGTGCGTCGCGGGGGCGTGCGGGCCCGGCGCGCAGACGATCGCGGCGCTCACCTCGGGTTCGGCCGTCGTCAGGACGAACGCGACGGCCGTGTCCTGGAGCAACATGAGCCTCATCTATTCGCTCCCGATGTCGGCTGCGGCCGGCACGATGCCGACGATGATCGCGTCCGACGCCTGTAGCAACAACGGAGCGCCCTTCGCGGTCGATGACGCCAACCTCTACTACCTCGCGACGGGGAGCGGGTGCGATTCTCCCATGGGAACCTGCCCCGGGCTCACACAGGTCTCCCTGTCGACCCTGACGCACACGCTCCTCGTCCCTTCCCCGCAGGCCGGTGGTGGGGGCGAAACGGGCCTGTGCGGATCGCTGGCCGTCGACGCCACGTCCGTCTATGTGCTCGGGAGCCAGCAGTCGGGCAACATGGTGACCTACTCGGTGGGCCGGGCCCGCATCGGCGTCGCGGGGCAGACGCTCGAGTTGCTGGGCTCGGCGAAGAGCTACAACAGCTCGTCGATGAGCCCGCTCGCCGTCAACTCGACGGCCGTGCTGTTCGAGACCCAGGGGACGAACGGCTCGCAGATCCTCCAGATGATCCCCGTCGGCGGCGGCCCAATGACGACGCTGCCGATCAACCTCAATAGCTACGGGAACCGTACGCCCTTCGTCGCGGACGACGCGAGCGCCTACCTGGTCGGGAGCGGTTGCCCGTGCAATAACGACGGCAACGGGTCCTATCAAGGACCTCCGCAGGGCGTCCTCGCGAAGGTTCCGCTCCGAGGGGGGGCGAGCGTGGCGCTCGCGACGTTCTCGGGCATCGTCGGTGACATCGCGATGGACGGAACGAACGTCTACTGGTCAACCGACGCGAGCGCTTGGAAGTTCCCGCTCGCGGGCGGCGCGCCCACGGTGGTCGCGGGCAACCTCACGAGCGGCACGGCCGCCTACCAGTGCAACGGCTGCGGAGGCGCCCCGAACCAGCCCAGCGCCATCGCGGTCGGCTCGTCAGGACTCTACATCGCGGTTCCTTCGCCCTCGTCCGTCCTCCTCGAGGTGAGCAAGTAGACATGGCCGCGCTCACTTCGGCCGAGACGCCTCCCGTCCGCGAGGGAGAGATCCTCGATGGGAAGTATCGAGTCGAGCGCGTGCTGGGCGTCGGCGGCATGGGCGTCGTTGTCGCCGCGACTCACGTCCAGTTACAGAAGCGCGTCGCGCTCAAGTTCCTGCTCCCCGCGGTCCTCGGGCATCCGCAGGTCGTCCACCGCTTCGAGCGCGAGGCGCGCGCCGCGGTCCAGATCCAGAGCGAGCACGTCGCGCGCGTCATCGACGTGGGCACGCTGCCCACGGGCTCACCCTACATGGTGATGGAATACCTCGAGGGCGGCGACCTATCGGAGGCGGTCGCCCAGGGCGGCGGCATGCCCGTCGCGAAGGCGGTCGGCTACGTCTTGGAGGCGTGTGAGGCGATTGCCGAGGCGCACGCGCTCGGGATCGTTCATCGCGACCTCAAGCCGGCGAACCTCTTCCTCGCACGCCGCGCGGGCCGCGACCCAATGATCAAGGTCCTCGACTTCGGCATCTCGAAGAGCAACGAGCCGGGGACCTCGGGGCTCACCCAGACCTCGAACGTGCTCGGCTCGCCGCAGTACATGTCGCCCGAGCAGATGATGTCCTCGAAGGACGTCGACGTGCGCGCCGACATCTGGGCGCTCGGCGTGATCCTCTACGAGCTCGTTACGGGCGCGCCACCCTTCGTCGCCGAGACCATGGCCGAAATCGTGTACATGGTCACCCAGCGCGACGCGCCCCCGCTGCTCGAGAGGCGCCCCGATTTGCCGCCCGCGCTGGGCGCGATCGTCGCGCGCGCGCTGTCACGCGATCCGGCGGGGCGCTTCTCCGATGTCGCGAAGCTCGCCGCGGCGCTCGCGCCGCTCGGTCCCGCGCGCAGCGAGATCTCTCTCGAGCGCATCGCGCGCGTCCTCGGCTCGACCGAGGCACCCGCGCCGGCGCCGCGCGAGTCCGCGTCGTCCGCGGCCGCCCCGCTCGCGCAGACCGGCACGCTCGAGGAGCCGCGTGCGTCGAGGAAGGTGGGCGTCCTCGTCGCGGCGGCGGTCGCCGCGGTCGTGATTGCGCTCGTCGCGTGGCGCGCGCTCAAGCCCTCCGACGTCGCGCCCGCGGTCGCGCATGGGGCGACGACGCTCGAGAAGCCTGTCGCCGCCGCTCCCGTGGCGGCACCGGTCGTCGGCGCGCCTCCGCCCGCCCCCGCGGCGCCTCCGCAGGCCGCGCCGCCCGCGGCGCCACCGCCACCCGCGGCGAGCGCGCCGGCGCCGCCGCCGTCGGTCGCTCCCGAACGGCCGACCGAGGAGGCCGCTGGCGCCAAGGACTCGGTGCGCGCCAAGCACGCACCGAGTAGGCATTCCAAGTCTCACGGAAGCGGCGCCGCGGCCGCCGCTTCCGCCCCCGCGCCGCCGCCCGCGCCCGCGCCCGCGAGCCGCGGGCTCAACATGGGGATGAAGGAGTGACGCGCGGGTTGCGCTGGGCCGTCGGGCTCATCGCCGCCGCCAGCATCGCCGCGCTCGCGCGCCCGGTCCTCGCGGAGCGCGCGAGCAAGCCGGCCCAGGCGAAGAGCGACGCGCCCAAGCCGCTC
>DATKFB010000120.1:0-12180 GCA_035544435.1 Polyangia bacterium | reverse complement strand
GGCCGCGGCGCGGCCCGCGGACGCTTGCGGGTTCTTGCTGGCCGCGGGCGACATTCGCGGCGGCAAGCTCGGTGATCCGGAGGGCGCGAAGGCGCTCTACGCGCGCGCCGCCGCCGTCGCGCCCAGGGATTCACGGCTAGCGACGCGCATGTCGGGCGCGCTCGCGACGACGGTCGCGCACGACATCACGGACGAGATGATTCTCTGACCCTCGGGCCGCGGCGCGCGGCCGCCGTCCCGAGCAGCGCCAGCCCGACGGCGAGCGCGACCGGTCCCGTGTGGAAGACGAGCAGGTGTGGCAGCTCGGTCGCGGCTGGGCACGCGAGGTGAAGCGCCGCGTGGCCCGCCAGCGCCCCGCCGCCCACGGCCGCGACGACGAGCGCAGGCGCGGCGCGCGCGTGGCCCGGGGCGGCGGGTCCGCGCGCGGCGAGCCCGCGGGCCACGAGCCAGGCGGCCAGGCCGGCGCCGCCCGCCGTCATCGCCTCGACGAACGCGCAGTGAAGACCGCCGGGGGCCTCGAGCGCGCGCCCCGTGCCCGCGACGAGCGCGGTCACCGCCGATAGCAGGGGGAAGGCCACGGCGACGCGGCCGCCCCAACGCACGGCGGCCGCCGAGGCCACGGCCGCGAGCGCCGCCAACGCCGCGGACAGCGCGAAAGAGCCGCCGGCGGCGATGGGCCCTCGCGCGAGCGCGAGGGGCAGCGCCCACGCGGCGACGACGGCCGCCGCGACGGCGCCCGCGAGGCGGCCGGCACCGGCGCCCGCGCCGACGGACGCGCGCTCACCGTCGATCTCGGAGAGGACGGCGGCCGACGCGCGCCGCAAGGCCGCGGGCGACGGCGCGGGCAGGATCGACGTGTCGAGCATCGCGAGCAAGCGGCCCCCCTCGGCGAGCGTGCGCGCGCAGGCCGCGCAGGTGCGCGCGTGCTCCTCGGCGCGCAGGCGCTCGGGCGCGTCGGGGGGTAGGGCCGCCAGGCCCATGGCCTCGGCGGCGATGTCGTCGCAGGGCGTCCGCGCCGTCACGAGGTCACCGGGCCCGTGGGCGCGAGCGGCGCGAGCGCCTGGCGCAGCGCCCCGTAGGCGCGGAACGCGCGCAGCTTCACAGCGCCCTCCGTCGTCCCGAGCACGCGCGCGATCTCCGCGAACGTCATGTCCTCGAAACGGTTGAGGTGAATGACGACACGCTGCGATTCGGGCAGGGCCTCAACGGCGCGCCGCACGGCGTCCGCCGTGTCGCCGTCGAGCGTGCCTTCGTCGCGCGTTTCGGCCGCGCGGGCCTCGTCGGCGCGCGCGAGCGCCTCTTCGTCCCCGTCCTCGGCCAGCCGCTTGCGACTGCGAAACTCGTCGAGGCGCACGCGCGCCGCGATGGCGAAGGCCCAGGGCGCGACGCGCATGCCGGTCTTGTAGGTGTCGCGCGCCCTGTGCAGCTTGAGGAACGTCACCTGGAGCAGATCGTCGGCAGTCGCCTCCGCCGAGAACGAGCGCCGGAAAAACCGGTGCAGCCGGGGCGCCAGCCGAGCGAAGAGCTGCTCGAAAGCGCGGCGATCACCGGCGACGTATGCGGCCATCAACGTCTCGTCACTGGGTAAAGAGGGGGCGTTCATGGGATCTACGTTCGGCCAGGGCCGAGGGTTACGCCGGAACGGAGAGAATGCCAAGGACCGGTTTCGGGGTGGTCAAAAGTGCGCGGTGAGTGAGTTCCGGGGATGACGTCACGTCGGGTTGTGTTACAAATCGCCATCTAGAAGCGCTGTGTAACCTCTTCCCAAAAAGGAATCTTTCTATGTCCACGAAACTCGGAAAGCTCTTGGGGGCTCTTGGCCTGTCTTTCGGGCTGGTGGTGGCGGTCTCGATGGGGGGGTGCAGCAGCAGCTCTAACGCTCCCGCGAAGGACGGCAGCGCTGGCAGCGGCGGCAGCGCCGGCAAGGACGGCGGCGGCGATGGCGCGGCAGGAAGCGACGCCGGCACGGCGGGCACCGGCGGCAGCGACGCGGCGGCTGAGGCCGGTGGCGACGTGAGCGGCGACAGCGGGAGCGAGGCCGGCGGCGATGCGGGCACCGATGTGCACAGTGAAGCAGGCACCGATGGTGGCCTGCTCGAGACGGGCGTCGATCTGGGCGTCGACCTGTCCACCGACCTCGGCCTGGGCGGCTGAGAGAGCTGACTCCGATCCTCTCCCGCGAGCGACGCAAGCGGGAGAGGGAGAGCCCCTCATCTGGCGGGTGGCTTGCGGGCCTTCGCCACGGCTCCCACGATCGTGATGGGGAACGCCGCGCCGTGGAAGTAGGCGTCGATGGCCTCCTTCGTGAACAAGAGGACGTCCTGCATGTCCTCGCCGCGGCCGGCGATGCGCTTCCAGCGCGACAGCGGTCCGAGCTCCACGAGCGGCGCGAAGAAGAATTCGCGGGCGCTCTTGAAGAGGATCTCCCAGCGTTCGACGGCGAGCTCGACGCCGGCGAGGCCGGCGCGCTCGAGCCAGGACGCGACGATGGATCCGTCGGGCATGGAGGCGACGTGCTCGGCCAGCGCCGCCACGCTCTCGGGCGTACCGTTCTCCAGCAACACGTCGCGATAGATGTCGAGGAACTCGGTCCACGATCCGCGCAACGGCGTCGTCAAGAGGAGCTGGCCGCCCGGGGCGAGGACGCGCGCGAGCTCGCGCACGGCGAGCGGCGGATCCTCGAAGGCGGCTGACGCGAGGTTCGAGACGACGACGTCGGCGGAGGCGTCGGGCAAGGGCAGGGGCGCCGCCGGCGCGAGCTCGAAGGTGACGCGCCCCGGGGCTGCGGCCTCCAGTCTGGCGCGCGCCTGCGCGACGAAGGGTGCCTCGTCGAGCGCGACGAAGCGTGACGCGGCGTCGAAGCGGCGCACGAGCTCGAGCGTGAGCGCGCCCGTGGCGCAGCCCACCTCGACGACGCGCGCGGCCGGCCGCACCTCGAGCGCGCCGAGGAGCATCGCCGCGAAACGTTGCCCGTAGGCAGGCGCCACCTCGGCGTCGTACACACGCGCGAGGCGCTCTTGCTTCTCGACGGTGCCTGGCTTGACCGGTGTCACGACTTCCCCTCGGTCTTGGCGACGGGCGAAGGCGGCGCGGGGGGACGCCAGCCGCGCACGGGACCGAGCGCGCGCCGCGTCCCCTCGTAGCGGCCCGCGACGTACTTGCAAGCCAGCAGGTAGAGCGCCGACGAGATTCGATTGAGCACGTGCGCGAGATCGGCGCGCGCGGGTGGGGCCGTGGCGCCGCCCGTCTCGGCCGGGAACGCCGCCGTGACGGCGACCTCCGCCTCGCGCGCGACGGCGCGCGCCAGGCCGAGCTTGGCCACGACGGGGCCCTGCCGCACGTCGGGGTACATGAACGGAACGCCGTAGAGCTCCTGCGTGTGGTGGGTCGCGTCGCGCAGCTCATCGTCGCCCATGCCGAAGAGGCCCACGGGGGGCGCGGGCCTGCCGGTGACCTCGGCGCCGACGAGCGATCGCGCGAGCTCGAGGATCTCGCCGAGCTCGCCCACGAGGGTGCTCGCGCCCTCGGCGTCCGCCGCCGTCTGCGCGTCGAGCACGGCGGACTGCAGGAGATCGAGCTTGCCGCGCGCGACGATGCGCGGGTGCGTCTTGCGCACGAGCGACGCGTCGTCGAGAAGATGCGTCAGGTGGTCGGGCTTGGTGGCGAAGCGCTCCCCGGTCTCGAGCGCGCGGTACTTGCCGTGCGGATCGAGCGCCGGCGTGGGAGCCGGGCGCGGAGCCGACGCCGTCGCGCCTCCGGCGACCACGCCATGCCCGCGCGGCGCGCGGCAGACGTCGACGATGGCCTCGGCGAAGGCGCGCGCCGCGGCCTCGCAGGCCGCTTGGTCGCCCACGAGATATCCGCCACCGAAGTTCGTCTCCGAGGGCGGGCCGAACCACTTGGCGAGCGTCGTGCGCGCCGCCTTGCAGGCGGCGTCGAGCCCCACGATCGATTCGAGCGGCGGCGCGATGAGGTACGCGAGGGCGCTGCCCACGGGCGCGTCGGCCAGCGGCGCGAGGTAACGCCCCACCGACGCGATGACGTGCGGGAAGAAGATCACGGGACGCCCGGGTGCCCCGGCCGTCTCGACGGCGTAGAACCACGCCTCCGTCTCGAGGTAGGCGAGACAGGCCTCGAGCGCGGCGTCGATCTCCGCGGGATCCTGCGCAGCGTAGATGCCGATGCACTCGCCCGACAAGGGGCCCGAGGGGTAGCTCGAGCCGGCGTAGAACGACTTCGCGTAGACGACCTCGGCGGACGCGGCCTTCGTGCCCTGGTCGAGCGACGCGAAGAGCGCGTCGTCCGAGGTCGCCGTGACGATGCCGAGCGCCCGCTGCCGTGGCGATAGCCCGAGGGCCTCGGCTAGAGCGGGCGCGGTGTCGTCGATGCGCCGCACGGAGAGCGCGCGCGGCTTGACGGGCGGCAGCTCGAGCTTCACAGCACGACGCCCGACTTCTTGTCGCGCAGCACGCGCTCGAGGGCGGCGGCCACGTCGCGCGCCGCCTCGGCGGGCGGGCGGCCGCGCGGGTTGATGTTCGAGATGACCTCGCGGTCGGCGTCGGTGGCGCCCGCGGCGGGCTGGTAGATGAAGTAGGCCGAGAGCGAGTCGGCGAAGCCGAGCCCCGGCCGCTCGCCGCAGATGAAGACGGCGGCCTCGGCGCCCGTGAGGCGCGCGATCTCGTCCATGATCTTGACGCGCGAGTGGCGCACGAAGAACGCGGGCGCGTGCGCGAGGCCGCGCGCCGCGAGGGCTGCGACGAGCGCGCCGTGGAATTCGGGCAGGTGCTGGTTGATGGCCGCCGCCGACAGGCCGTCGCCGTAGATGACGACGAGCCGCGGCGCTTTGCCGATGCGCTTGCCGAGCTCGGCGCGCGCCTCGTCGGAGAGCGCGCGGCCGAGATCGGGGCGCTGCAGGAAGATGGCCTTGTCGGGCGCGCGCGAGGCGATCTCGAAGAGCTCGAGTCGGCGCAAGAGCGCGGCGTCGACCTCCGACAGCACGGCGTCCTTCGCGGCGGCGTGATCGGCGCGGAAGCGCAGCATCGTGTTCGTGCGGTAGCGCGTGCCGGCGCGGCCCACGGCGACGCGCGCGGGCGTCGCCGAAAGAATGGACGGCATGACGCGCGGGTCGTAGGGCTCGCCGATGTTGACGCCGCGGTCGGGCGTGAGGAGGAGCGTGCCGCCGGAGTCGAGCTGAGTTGCGGCAGCGGTTCGTTCAACCGACGCAGGGCCTGCCTGTTTTTGCAAGGCCTGTCGAACCATGGCTTCTATGCGCGAGCGGTCGATCATGGTTCACACAGCGTCATGGTTGACCCAACGTCATTGTTCACCCACCTATCCGAAAATCGAAGCGTCGCCGGCGCGCGTCGTGAGCTTGCCGTTCGACATGAGCCCCAGCTCCTCGAGCCAGGCCTCGAACTCGGGCGCGGGGCGCAGGCCCATGAGCTGCCTCAACGTCGCGTCGTCGTGGAACGAGGTCGACTGGTAGTTGAGCATGACGTCGTCGCCCATGGGCAGGCCCATGAAGAAGTTGCAGCCCGCCGTCGTAAGCAGGACCTCGAGGTTCTCGAGATCGTTCTGGTCGGCGTCGGCGTGGTTGGTGTAGCAGGCGTCGCAGCCCATCGAGATGCCGTGCAGCTTGCCCATGAAGTGGTCCTCGAGGCCGGCGCGCGTGATCTGGCGCGCGTCATAGAGGTACTCGGGGCCGATGAAGCCGACGACCGTGTTGACGAGGAACGGGCGGTAGTGGCGCGCGAGGCCGTAGTTGCGCGCCTCGACCGTCATCTGGTCGGCGCCGTGGTGCGCGTCGGCCGAGAGCGCCGAGCCCTGGCCGGTTTCGAAGTACATGACGTTGGGGCCCGCGCACTGGCCGAGCTTGAGCGTCATGTCGTGGGCCTCGTCGAGGAGCGCGAGCGTGACGCCGAAGCTGCGCAGCGCCTTCTCCGTGCCCGCGATCGACTGGAACATGAGCCCAAGCGCGGCACCCTGCTCGAGCGCCTTCATCTGCGTCGTGACGTGCGCGAGGCAGCAGTTCTGCGTCGGCACGCGCCACGTGCGCATAAAGTCGCCCGTGGCGTTCAAGATGGCCGCCGTCTGGGTCGGATTGTCGGTCACGGGGTTGACGCCGATGACGGCGTCGCCCGCGCCGAAGGAGAGCCCGTCGCGCAGCGACGCGAGGATGCCGTCGATCGAATCGGACGGGTGGTTCGGCTGCAGGCGCACCGAGAGGCGTCCCGGAAGGCCGACGGTGTTCGTCGCGTGCACGACGACGCGAATCTTGCGCGCCGCGACGATGAGGTCGAGGTTCGTCATGAGCTTGGCGCAGGCCGCGATCATCTCGCTCGTGAGCCCGCGCCCGAGGCGCAGGAGCTCGGCGCCGTCGTTGCGATCGTCGAGCACGTACTCGCGCAGACGCGAGACCGTCCACGACTTCACGGAGTCGTAGACCGGTCGCTGCAGGTCGTCGAGGATGAGCCGCGTCACGGCGTCCTCCTCGGGCGGCACAACCGGGTGCTCGTGCAGGTCCGCGAGCGTCAGCTCGGCGAGCACGCGCTTGGCCGCGACGCGCTCGGAGACGCTCGCCGCGGCCACGCCCGCGAGCCGATCGCCCGACTTCTCCTCGTTGGCCTTCGCGAGCACGTCCTTGACGTCGCGAAACCGGTACGTCGTTCCCCGCAACGTCGCCCCGAGGTTCATCGGAGGGGCGACGGTACCACGAACTACGTCTTCGGCCTCCACGTGAAGGGCACGCGGCACATCACGCAGTCGAGCTCAGTGCCCACCATCTCGCCGCGCGACGCCTCGGTGAGCACCCACGGACGGATCTCCCAAGGCGGGTTGTGGCGGACGTGCTGCCCGTGCCCGCACTCGAGCTCGGCGATCCAGTGTTGGTCCGCGTCCTGGTGAAATCCCGTGATGCGCCTGCGCAAGGGTTCTCCCCTCGCTCTTCAACGACCGGCGCGCAGAAAGCGCAGGATCGTCTGCTCGGCGAGCTGCTCGCCGAGGCCCCCGAAGATGAAGTCGAAGGCGTGCTGCCCGTAGGGCACGACGAGCACCTCGTGGCGCACGCCCGCCGCAGAGAGCTTCTCGTCCATGAGCTCCGTGTGCGCGAGCGGGACGAAGGCGTCGTGGCCGCCGTGCAGGAGCAGCGTGGGCGGCGCCGCCGACGTGACGTGCGTCAGCGGGGAGAGCAGGCGGAAACGTTCAGGCTGCGTCGCCGGCGTGCCGCCGATGTAACTTCCCAGGCGGCCGGGCGTGTCGAAGACGCGCGGGTTCGTGGGGTGATTCCAGGCCCACACGAGATCGGTGGGACCGTAGAAGGAGATGACCGAGGCGACGTGGGTGTCCCCCGCCGCGCAGCTCGGCGGCAAAGCCGGCTCGTCCGGCGCGTAAGCGGCGAGCATCGCGAGGTGCGCGCCCGCCGAGCGCCCGAGCAGCGTGACGCGCGTCGGGTCGATCTCGACACCGACGTCGCGCGCGTGCCGTTTGACCCAGCCGATGGCGCACTTGACGTCGCCGATGGCCGCCTGCCACGTGGGCTGGGGCGCGAGCCGGTACTGGACGTCGAAGACGGCCCAGCCGTGCTCCGCGAGCCAGGCGCTCATGCGCGGCGCGCTGCCCTTGTCGCCCGCGGACCAGCCGCCCTCGTGCAGCACGATGATCGCGGGCGCTCGCGCGGCGGCGGTCGCCGGCGGCGTGGGCCGATAGACGTCGAGCGCGAGCGCCTGACCGCCGACCGTGTTGTAGACCACCGTCTGCGACGGGTGACCGCCGCCCTCGTCGACGGGCGCCCGCAAGTAACGCGCGAAATCGATGGCAACGTGATTCTTCACGTCGACGCGCAGGGCCTGCGCGGGCGGCACGCAAGCGACCGCGACGATGGCGAGGCCGAGCACCGTTTGCACGACGATCCAGGCGCGCGCTTGCGACAGGCGGGCCAATCCGGCCGCCAGAACGACGGCCGCCACGACGAAGAGCGTCTTCTCGTCGAAGAAGATCGCGAGGTAAGAGGCCGCCTTCGTGGGCGCGGGCAGGACCACGAGGGCGGCGACGGCAGCCGCGGCGAGCGTCAAGAGAATGGAGACCGAGCGGGCCAGCGCGCGCACGCGAAGACACTACCACGCCTCCCGTTGGTGACCTCGCGCATGGTCATGTGTAATAATCCACACATGGCGACCAACCTTGCGATCGACGGCCGGCTTCTCGAGGAGGCCCTGCGCGTCGGGGGGCAGCGCACGAAGAAAGACACCGTGAACCAAGCGCTCGAGGAGTACGTCCGCCATCGCAAGCAGGCGCGTATCCTCGAGCTCTTCGGCAAGATCGACTTCGATCCGCGTTACGATTACAAGCGGCAGCGGCGACGATCTTGAACGTCGTCGTCGATACGTCGGTTTGGTCGCTGGCTCTGCGGCGACGTCGGCCCTCGGAGGCGCCACACGTTCTCGAGCTCGCGGAATTGGTCGGGGAAGGTCGCGCTCTGATTCTGGGTCCCGTGAGGCAGGAGCTGCTCTCGGGCGTCCAGGGCCAGGCTCATTTCAACTCGCTGCGAGACCATTTGAGGGCGTTTCCTGACGTCGAGCTCGAAATGGACGACTACGAGGAGGCGGCTAGGTCGTTGAACGCCTGTCGGGCGCGCGGCGTTCAAGGGTCGAACACGGACTTCCTGATCTGCGCGGCCGCCATGCGAAGGCGATCGTCGATCCTCACGACCGATGCCGACTTCGCGAGCTTCGCGCGGGTTCTTCCCGTTCGTCTGCATGCCCCGCGGGCCGCGTCTTCTCGTCGTTGACCTTCAAGAGGGGCGCGAGGAACGCGTTCAGCGCCACCACGACGGGGGCGGGGACGTCGTGGCCGCCTTCGAAGGGCACCCAGGTCACCTTCAGGCCCGCGGCGGCGAGCTCGCGCGCGAAGCGTTCGTCGGCGGAAAAGGGCAGGATGCGGTCGGCGCGCCCGTGCGACATGAAGACGGGCAGCCCGCGCCGTCGCGCGAAGCCGCGCCGCCAGGTCGCCAGGTCGACCGGCGTTCCCGAGAGGAGCACGAGCGCCGTGATGGCGTCGTCCGTCGTGAACGCGATCTCGCTCGCCACCATAGCGCCTTGGGAGAAGCCCCCAAGCAGCAGGGGCCCGGACGAGGCGCGCTCGCGGACGAGCGCCCGCACGCTCGCCGCGGCGACGTCGATGCCCGGGGGGTGGAACCCCTCGAGATCGGGCAAGCGGCTGCCGTCGGGAACGTGGGATTCGAGGTCGAGCCGCCACCAAGCCCGGCCGCCGATCGGACCGTCTGGCGGGTGAGTCTCCTCGGGACCTTGCGGGAAAACGTATCGGCCCCCGGGCGGCAAGACGATCGTCGTCGCGAAAGGCACCCAATCGGTCGCCTTCGCGGCGTATCCGTGGAGCAGAACGAGCGTCGGTGGTCCCTCGCCGCCGCGCACGACGGCGGCGAGGTGCGACAGGTGGGCGCGGCCCGCGTGCGACGCGGCGCCCCCGAAGAGGGAGGCGAACGCCAGCGCGGTCAGTACCGGCGCTCGGTGCGGATGACGCCTCGCCTTGGGTGTGCTCACGAGCCTCGAACATAAGACCGCGCGGCCGACGGGAAAGAGCGTTGCACGCTGAATCGTCGCGCTCGGGCGGCGACTCGACCTGCGCGTCCTCGACGGGACCTTCGCGGCTCACCAGAACGCTCGGCCATGGGCTCGAGGGCGTTCTGTCCCGCGGGTCGCAGAATCGGCTGATCGAAGGACGAGGCCGCGGCGCGACCACGCGGATGAGATCGTCAGCAGACCGAAGAGAGAGCGCGGCTGTGGTTGCCGGTGGCGAGGCCGCCGGCCTTGACGGCGGAGCGGACCTTGAGACCGGCGCGGTTGTGGTTGTGGGCGGCGAGGCCGCCGGCCTTGACGGCGGAGCGGACCTTGAGGCCGGCGCGGTTGTGGTTGGAGGTGCCGAGGCCGCCGGCCTTGATTCCGGTCTTGATCGCGATCGTGGTCTTCGTGGTCTTCGTCTTTGTCGAGGTCGTCATTTTCGTTCTCCGTGGTTCGTTGTTGGCGTTGGGGACGCCTGACCTCGATAGCAGCTGGCGTGCCAGCCCGATTCCCACGGAAACCGCGGTGTTAACGCGCGCGCCCGCCTATGCGCGCGGGTGAAGGCAGAGCCTTCGCGCGCTCGTCATATGACTAGGGCGTCGGGCGCTCTTCGGCGAGGCGGCGGCGCACCATGGCGACGTGGTCGCGCAGGACGTAGAGCTGGTCCGCGAAGGAAAGCGGCGTCTTGATCTCGTCGACGGCGTGTTGGATGTCGTCGAGCTTCTGCGCGATCTGGCGGCGTTGCTCGTCGGTGTGCGCCGTCATGATCTCGCGCTCGATCCCCATGAGCGCGCCGTACCACCGGTAGATGCGCGAGCGCACGCGCCAGCGGTAGAGCGACGGCGCCGCGCGCGTCGCGGGCACGACGATCACGAGCAGCGGCAGCACGACGACGAGCACGCGGTCGAGGAGGCTCGCGAGCCAGAAGGGCAGCCGCTTATAGAGGAACTGGCCGCCCGACTTGTAGTAGCGCTCGGCGTCGCCGCTGATGGGGAAGTCGTGCTCGAGCGGCGCGGGGTACTCGCCAGCCGTGCGGTACATGCCGGGGCCACTGTGGATCTCGCGCGCCGCCGCGATGAGGAGGTCCGACAACGCAGGGTGCAGATCCCGGTGCGCGACGAGCTCGACGGCGGGACCGACGAGCGCGACGTTCTCGGACGGATAATCCTTGCCAAGATCCATGGCGCCCTCGGGCAACGTCAGGCGCGTGAGGAACTTCAAGCGGCGGACGTAGCCGTCGGCCTGGCGGAAGCTCATGAGGCGCACGCCGGGCGCCTCGCGCAGGCCGCGCATCACCTCCGGCGTCGCCGAGTCGCCCATGAGGAAGGCCGCGTCGAGCTTGCCGGCGACGAGCGAGCGCGCCGCCTCCTCGCCGTGCTCGGCGACGAGCGTCGCCGACTTGTCGTCCATGTCGTTGGCTTTGAGGAGCTTGAGGGCGAGGGCGTGCGTGCCGCTGCCGGCCGTGCCGATGGCGATGCGCTTGCCGCGCAGCTCGGTGAGGCGATCGATGGGCTGTGGCAGGCGGTAGTAGACCATGAGCGGCTGCGTGAACACCGTGCCCAGCGAGACGAGGTTGGAGGTGTCGACGCCGTCTGCGAGGCCGCCCTGCACGAAGCCGACGTCGATGGTCGACTTGCGATCGGCGAGCCGCTCGAGGTTGTCGAGCGCGCCCTCGGACGGCACGATCTCGACCTTGACGCCGTGGCTCTCGATGATCTTCTTGTACCTCTCGGCGAGGTTGCGGTAGCTGCTGCCCGCCGAGCCGCTGATCATGCGGAAGTGGCTGGGCGGCGCCGACTGCATGAGCTTCGCGGCGAAGGCGCCCGCCACCGCGACGACGAGCGCGATGGGCACGCCGACGCTGAGGATGTCGCGCCACGAGATCGCGCGCAGACGGGCGAGTCGCGTGCCGGCGGCGTCGCTCATGACGGCGCGATTGTACCCGGACTCGTCACCCGCGGGTGCGCACGCTCACGGCGCGGCCGTGGGCCTGCAGGCCCTCCACCTCGGCGAGCGCCTCGATGTCGGCGCCCTGGGCGCGCAGCGCCGCGGCGTCGTACTCGATGAGGGACGTGCGCTTGACGAAGTCGGCGACGCCGAGCGGCGAGAAGAAGCGCGCGCTGCCGCCCGTGGGCAGCACGTGGCTCGGCCCCGCCATGTAGTCGCCCACCGATTCGGGCGTGTGCGCCCCGAGGAAGAGCGCGCCCGCCGTCGTGATGCGCTCGCCGACGGCGCGCGCGTCGCGCAGCGCGAGCTCGGCGTGCTCGGGCGCGAGCAGGTTCATGACCCGTACGACTTCGTCGACGCCGCCGACGACGATGAGCGCGCCGTGGTCGCGCAGCGCAGCCTCGGCGATCTGGCGCCGCGGCAGCGCTTTGACCTGCCGCTCGATTTCGGCGGCGATCCGCTTGCCGACGTCGCGGCCCACGGCGATGAGGATCGGCACGGCCAGCACGTCGTGCTCGGCCTGCGCGAGCAGATCGGCGGCCACCCAGCTCGGGTCGACGCTGTCGTCGGCAGCCACGACGAGCTCCGTGGGGCCGGCGATCGAGTCGATGCCGACGTCGCCGAAGACGAGGCGCTTGGCGGCGGCGACGTAGGCGTT
>DATKFB010000119.1:0-2383 GCA_035544435.1 Polyangia bacterium | reverse complement strand
GACTCCTTCGCCGACACGGGCGCGCCCTTCTTGGCGCCGCCGCCGCCGCCCGCAGCCGGAGCGCCGTTCTTGGCGGCGCCGTTTTTCGCGGCGCGCGGGACGCGCGGAATCTCTTCCCCATCGTCGTCGTTGTCGTTGTCGGCTTCGTTTTCGAACGTATCGTCCATTTTCCTAAGGCCTCTGGAGGGCCACGCGCAGCCCTTCCTTTATTTTTCGGAGCTCGATCCCCCGTACCGTGAGCGCCCGAAGCGTCGCTTCGTCTCCACGCCCTTGTGCCTCGCGCTGCATTCTGGAGTTCATGTCCATCTCGGCTTCTACGCGCGAAAGCTCGAGCCGCGTGGCGAGCTTTCGTAGAAGTCCCGGCGGATCCTCGGTCTTGGCGAGGCCGTCCATCATGGCCTCGGCGACGCGCGCTCGGACGTCGGGGGGCGCGCTCTCGAGCCAGACGGGCACGTCGAGCTGACTTCCGGCGGTGACCTGTTCGATGGCGGCCCGATGGAGCTGGCGCATGAGGGGGTGGACGAGCAGCTCGCCCGCCCGCGCGGCGTCGGCCGTGCGCAGGAGCTGCGGATAGGTCGCGAGGAGGACCGTCACCTCCAGCTCCTCGCCGGGCAAGGTCGCGGGCACGACCGCCGCGGGCGCGGAGGCCTCGGGACGCGCGGTGCTGGCGTTGCTCGGACGCTGGGTCTTGCTGACCGCCTCGCGCAGCGCGCGCGAAACTTGCTGAGGCGACAGGCGCAACACGCCTGCGAGCTGCTGCGCGTAGAGCTCGCGCGTCGTCGGGTTGCGCACCTTGATGAGCAACTCGGCCACCGTCTCGAGCGTCGACACCTTGCCGGGAATGGTCGCCTCGGCGGCGGCGTCCTGAATGAACTGGTCGAGCATGGGTCGCGCGCCCTCGACGAGCCGCCGGAACGCCTCGGCGCCGTTCTGCCTGACGAAGTCGTCGGGGTCGACGCCCGTCGGCATGCGCGCGAGCCGCCCGTCGACGTCCGCCTCGACGAAGAGCGGGATGACCTTCTGCGCGGCCCGCTGGCCCGCGGCGTCGCCGTCGAACACGACGACGACGATCTTGGCGAGGCGCCCCACGAGCGCGATTTGCTCGGCCGTGAGGGCCGTGCCCATGGGCGCCACGGCCTCCTCGATGCCGGCCTCGTGCAGCGTGAGCACGTCGAAGTTGCCTTCGACGACGATGGCGAGGTCGCGCTTGCGGATGGCGTCGAGCGCGGCGTGCAGGCCGTAGAGCTGCTCCTTCTTGTGAAAGAGCGGCGAATCCGGCGAGTTGACGTACTTGCGATCCTTGATCTCGGGATCGAGGACCCGGCCGCCGAAGCCGATGACGCGCTTCTGCCGATCGAGCACGGGCAGCATGACGCGGTCACGGAAGAAGTCGTAGCGGCCGCGCTCATTGATGCCGACGAGCCCGAGCCGCTCGAGATCTGAGGGGGGGATCTTCTGACTGCTCATGTACGACGAGAGCCCGTCCCAGCGCCCGGGGGCGAAGCCGACTCGAAACCGTCCCGCGACGGCGGCGCCGATGCCCCGCTTTTCGACGTACGCGCGCGCGGCCGCGCCCGCGGGCCCAGCGTACTGCTCCTGGAAGAACAGCGCCGCCAGCTCCATGACGCGGAACATGCGCTCGCGCTCGGACTCGGCCTCGCGTCGCGCGTTGCGCTCTGCGGGCGAGAGCGGCCGCGCCTCGAGCTCGACGCCGGCGGCGCTGGCAAGATCCTGCAGCACCTCCATGAAGGAGCGCTGCTCGATCTTTTCGAGGAAGCCGATCACATCGCCTTTCTCGCCGCAGCCGAAGCAGTGGAAGTAGTGACGGGTTTCATTGACGTGAAATGACGGTGTTTTTTCGCTATGGAACGGGCAGAGTCCCTTCCAACTTCCCGTTCCCGCCCGCTTGAGCTCCACATGCCGCTTCACCACCTCGACGATGTTCGTCCTTTCGCGTACGTCGTCGATTTTCTCCCTGGGAACTAAGGGCAAAGTTCTATCCGCCGCACCGAAAGGCGCGCATTTTTTAGCCCACCCCCGCCTGGAGTCAAGGCCCCACCCCGAAAATGAGAATTGACAGGAGTGTCAGCCCCCTAACGATCCGCAAATGTATGACAGACCGCGTCAGATGCGCGATATTGGCAAATTGCGCTATTACCCGACCCACGCCTGCCCCTCCCTGACTAGTGTCCGCAGAGACCCTCGATAGGCCACAGAAAATGAAAAAAAACCGCCGCCGATCGGTGATCGGAGGCGGTTCTTGTAGGTCGCGGCCCTACTGTCCTTCGCCGCCCTTCAGGCCCGCTTCGTCGGAGCGCTTGAGGATAATGAACTCGACGCGGCGGTTCTGGCTCCAGCAGTCCTCGTTGTGCTGCGTGCAGAT
>DATKFB010000118.1:0-5382 GCA_035544435.1 Polyangia bacterium | reverse complement strand
CGCGCCGACGCCGGGAGCGTGCGCGCGCCGGTCGCAGTGAATGTGCCCGTCGTCGCCGCGGCGCCCGACGGTGTCCCCGCCGTCCCGGCCCACGACGCTGGGCCCGCCGAGGCGAAGACGCAGGTGGCGGAGGACGACGATCCCGACGAGGAGGCGCTCCTCAAGAACGCCGTGCCGAACGCCGAGCAGGCGGTCATTGGCGCCGACGGCGCCGAGCCCGCGAAAGGTGACGGCGAAAAGCGCGACGAGGACGAGCCAGCGGCCAGCCCCGCCAAGAGCAGCCGTCCGTCTGCGTCGCCGAAGGGCAAGGCCGCGACCCACGAGACGGCGATCCTGCACCTGCGCACGACGCCCGTCGGCGCCATCGTGCGCACGAAGGGACAGGTGTTGGGGCGCACGCCCATCAACCTCCACTTCCGCACGGGCAACATCTACGAGCTGACCTTCGTGAAGACCGGCTATCAGCCCGCGAGCCGCCTGGTCGCCGTCAAGAGCACGAAGGACAAGACGCTCGCGCTCGCGCTCAGGAAAAGGTCGGCGCCGAAGCGGCGCTTCTTCTTTCACCCGCACCGATGACGAGGAATCCGCGGCGCGCGGCCGTTCCATGGCTCGTCAGGCTCGCGGCCTGCGCCGTCTTGACGTCCTGCGCGTGCGCCTGCGCGCGCCGTCCGCCGGCCGCGCCGAGCGTGGCGCGCTCCGACGCTGCGACGCCCGCCGGCGCGCCCGTGCCCGATCTCGACAGCGCGCGCGCCGCGGCGCTCGCGTCGATCGCGAAGGCCAAAGGCGTCCCGCTGCCAGAGCTCGCGCGCGGCGTGAGCCTGCCGTCCATCGAGCGCCTCGTCGCCGACGCCGACGCCGTACGCGCGAACGTCACGAACACCGAGCGCGATCTCGACTTCGTGCGCCGCTCGTTCACGACGGCGCGCGGTTACGCCGACGTGCTCCTGGGCGGCGAGGATCCGTACGACTACGCGCGCGGCGCCATGGTGAAGGCCTACCGTTCCGAGTGGGACGGGACGCTCCAGCCTTATGCTCTCTACGTGCCGCGCGCTTACGACGCGCGCCGCGCCTGGCCGCTCGTCGTCGCGCTCCACGGCGCGGGCTCGAACCACCGCCACATGCTCCGCCGCGTCTTCGGCCTCGACAATCGTCCCGGCGAAAACGACGAAGAGGCCTCGCGCAACGAGCTGCCGTTCCCCGACGTGCCGGCGCTGGTGGTCGCTCCCTTCGGCCGGGGCGAGGTCATGGGCTGGGACGGCCTCGGCGAGGAGGACGTCTTGCGGGTGCTCGCCGACGTTCGCCGCGCCTACAAGATCGATCCGCGTCGCATTTCGCTCACGGGCCTCTCGATGGGCGGCGGCGGAACCTGGACGATCGGCCTGCGTCACCCGGAGCTCTTCGCGGCGCTCGCGCCGGTGTGCGGCGTCACCGACGTGCGCAAGTGGATCGAACCCGCCGAGCGCGCCGACTTCGACCTGACTCTGCTCGAGGCGGCGTCGCCGCGCGCCTTCGCCGAGAACGCCGCCCGCCTGCGCGTCTTCATCTTTCACGGCGACGCCGACCCCGTCGTTCCCGTGTCCGACTCGCGGCGCATGGCCGAGCGGTTCAAGGCCCTGGGCTGGCTGGGTAAGACCGTGACGTACACGGAGTACGCGGGCGTCGATCATCGCGCTTGGGTCCCGGCTTATGCGGGCGCCGCGCTCTTGCGCACGCTCGCCGGCGTCGAGCGCGATCCCAAGGCGCCGAAGTCCGCGCCCAACCCGTTCCCGCCCGGGCGCGCCACGCCCGGGCTCTTCGGCAAGAGCTTGCCGCGCGAGCGGCCGCACCTCTATGTCTACGGCACGCACGGCGCGCCGGAGGCCGTGCGGGCGGCGCGCGCGCTCGCCGAGGCGCTCGCAGACTGGGGCCCGGGCGTCGCGGCGCGCTTCGCCGTCGAGGCCGACGGCGACGTCACGGCCGACGAGAAGTCGCGACTCGACCTCGTGCTCGTGGGGGCCGCGCCCTTGAACGCGCTCGCGCCCGCGGCGCGCACCGTCGCGGGCGCCGCCGCCTTCCGCCTCGTCGCGAAGAGCCCGTTCGCGCGCGACCGCCACATCCTTGTCATGGGCGCCGCGACGCCGGCCGGCTTCGACCGGCTGCGCAGGTTCGCCGTTCACAACCAGGATCACTGGGCGCCCGAGAGCAATCTCGACGACGTCGCCATTCCGTAACTTCCGCGCCACCAAATCAACGCGGCGCCGCCGCTCAATTGTCGGCAATTCACAACGAGGACTTCACCGGACCGGAACAGGGTCGCCACCGTGCCCCGCTACGCTGGGGCCATGATGAACCTCAAAGAGGTCTCCTCGGGGCGCATCGGTTCGGTCTCTCCGATTGCGCTCCCCGGCCGCGCGGGCTTTCATCCCAGGCGACTGGCGCTCGTCACGGACGCCTGGAAGCCGCAGACCAACGGCGTCGTCAACACGCTCGTCAAGCTCATCCGGAGCCTCGAGGCGAAGGGCACCGAGGTGCTCGTCGTCGCGCCGGACTCGCACCGCACGGTGCCGTTGCCCTCGTATCCCGAGATCCGCATCGCGTACGATCCCTGGAAGGCCGTGCCGCGCATTCGCGCATTCGCGCCTGACGCCGTCCACGTCGCGACGGAGGGCCCGCTCGGGTTCTGGACGGTCGGGTGGATGCGCCGCCAGAACCTGCGCTTCACGACGAGCTTCCACACGCGCTACGCCGAGTACCTGAGCGCGCGCGCGCCCGTTCCGCTCGAATGGGGTTACCAGCTCGTGCGTTGGTTCCACGAGCGTGCGGAGCACACGCTCGTGAGCTCGCAGTCGCTGCTCGACGAGCTGCGCGGCCGCCGCGTCGGCCATCGCCTCGTGCACTGGCCGCGCGGCGTCGACGCCGCGGCCTTCCACCCGCGCCACCGCCGGACCTCCCTGTACGCCGACCTGCCCGGGCCCATCTGGCTCTACGTCGGTCGCGTCGCCGTCGAGAAGAACCTCGAGGACTTTCTCGACCTTCCGCTGCCCGGCACGAAGGTCGTCGTGGGCGACGGTCCGTCGCGCGAGCCCCTGCAGCGCAAGTATCCGAGCGTCGTCTGGCGCGGCTACCAGTTCGGCGACGATCTGGCCGCTCACTTCGCAAGCGCCGATTGCTTCGTCTTCCCGTCGCGCACCGAGACCTTCGGCAACGTCATCCTCGAGGCGCTCGCGTCGGGCATCCCCGTGGCCTCGGTGCCCGCGCCGGGCCCCGTCGATCTCGTGCAGGAGGGCGTGAGCGGCGCGATCGACGACGATCTCCTGCGCTCGTGTCAGCGCGCCGTTCTCTGCTCGCGGGAGCGCGCGCGCGCCACCATCGTCCACCGCACACTCGAGGCCGGGCACGACGTCTTTCGGGCCCACCTCGTACCCGTCGAAGCCGGCGGCTACGGGCTCAGGGCAGCTGCATCAGCGGGCGCCCCATCTTGATGACGGCCCCCGCCTCGACGCCCGCGCAGAGCTCGAAGCCGCGCGGCGCGAAGACGATGATCGTCGAGCCCAGCTCGAACCAACCCATCTCGTCGCCCTTCGCGAACGGCGCGTTGCAGGCGAGGACGTGCGGCCCCGGATATTTCAAATGAAACAAAACGTCGAGAAAATGAAAACGGATGCCCGCCACGAGGATCGACGCCACGGGCACGAGGGTCACGAGCGCGCCGTTCGCGCGGAGGCGCGTGCGCACGATGGCGCGCTCGTTCTTGCAGAACAGGCGCTCGACGCGCTTGACGGTGATGGGGTTCGTGTTCCAGGTGTCTCCAGAGACGTACGTGACCTGCTCGACGCGGCATTCGTGGGGCGCGTGGAACCGGTGGTACATGCTCGAGGTGAGCCGCAGCGTGACGTAGCGTCCGTCGCGGTACAGGCCGACGAGCTCGGGGTCGCGCAGCAGATCCAGCAGCGTGTACGTCAGTCCTTTGGCCTGGATCAGCTGATCGCCTTCGATCTCGCCGGACGCGCCTATGATCGCGTCGCAGGGGCTCGTGAGCAGCGCGGGATCCGGATCGATCGGCCGGGCGCCGTCTTTGAGTTTCCTGATGAAGCAGTCGTGAAGGCTCAGGAACTTCGCCTGCTCGGCTTCGGCGAGGTCGACGTCCGCGAACAGGCGCCACACGGCGATGGAAAGGTCGCGCACGACGGGCTGCTCGATCTTGCCGAACCAGCCGAAAAAGCGCGTCACGAGCGCGCGCGGAATGCGGTTCGTCAGAAGGAAGTTCAGATCCTCCTGCAGAAAGACGCGGGACAGGGCGCTCCGCACCCTCATGTCGTCGCCACGCACGGGTCGACCAGGCACGGATCGAAAGGAAGGCCCCGATGACCGTTCCATTCGAGGGTTACGTCCTGGGCGCCGCGGCGGCGGCGGGCCTGGCCTACAAGGCCAAAGCGCGGCTCGAGCTGTCGAAGGCCAAGCACCGGTCGCTGCACGGGCACTCGCGCATGGCCCAGCGCGTGGCGGGCCTCGTTCCGTTCTACGAGTACGATGACGACCATCTCTTTCGCTCCGACGGCGCGCCCGTCGATGTCGCGCGCAGGCGTCGCGACGGTTTCATGCGCCTCGCGGCGCTCTACCGCGAGCGCTTCGCCGAGACGGCGCGCCTGACGGCCGAGGCCGAGGGCTCGCTCTCCGACCTGCAGTTCACCGACGCTTATCGCGTGCCGTTCCAGTACGCGCGCTTCGTCCGCCAACACCTGGCGGGCGGAGCTTTTTTGCGCGCGTCGTCCGGCGTCACCGTGACCGACCTCGACGGCAACACCTTCCATGATCTGACGGGCTCCTACGGCGTCAACGTCTTCGGCTACGACTTCTACAAGGACTGCATGCGTGCCGGCGCCGCGCGCGTCGAAGCCCTCGGGCCCGTGCTGGGCGCCTATCACCCGGTCGTGGCGTCGAACGTCAGCCGGCTGCGCGCGATCTCCGGGCAGGACGAGGTCTCGTTTCATATGTCGGGCACCGAGGCCGTCATGCAGGCCGTGCGGCTCGCGCGCTACCACACGCGCCGCTCGCACCTCGTGCGCTTCTGCGGCGCGTATCACGGTTGGTGGGGCGACGTGCAGCCCGGCGTCGGCAACCCGTCGCCCGCGCACGAGACCTACACGCTCGAGGAGATGGACGAGGACACGCTCCGCGTCCTGCGTACGCGGCGTGACATCGCGTGCGTGCTCGTCAACCCGCTGCAGGCGCTGCACCCGAACGCCGGCGCGCCCAGCGACGCCACGCTCGTCGACAGCGGCCGCGCGGCGCGCTTCGACCGCGAGACCTACACGGCGTGGCTCGAGAAGCTGCGCGCCGTCTGCACGGAGCGCGGCATCGCGCTGATCTTCGACGAGGTCTTCGTGGGGTTCCGCCTCGCGC
>DATKFB010000117.1:0-12985 GCA_035544435.1 Polyangia bacterium | reverse complement strand
GACGACGACGTCGCGGCCGCGCCGCTCGCGCGTGGGCTGGAACGCGTAGCGCTCGGCGTCGACGGCCGTGGGGATGATCATGGTCTTGCCGGGCGCGCGCGTCGCGGCCGCGAGGTAAGCGCTTCCGGCGATGACGCGATCGGCGAGCGCGACGAGCGCGGGGAACTTCTTCCGGTTGGAGCGGCGCTCGAAGATGGCGTCGTCGAAGTCGAAGATCGCGCGCCGCCCGCGCGCGGCGAGGCGCTCGAGAAGCATCGTCGGCAGCTCGGTCATGGGGCGCTGGAAGAAGACGACGTCGTCGTCGCGCAGATCGCGGAGCTGGGCGACGCGCGACAACGCCGCGAACGGCGCGTAGAGCGGACGCGGCAGGTTGAGCGGCCAGGGCAGGAGCGTGTCGCCGTAGACGCTCGGACGCGCGACGCGCACGGAGCACGGGATGCCGTCCGCCTCGAGAGCGCGCGCAATGACGAACCCGCGCGCGCGCGCAGCGGGCACGCGCGCGCCCTGCACGAAGAAGACGACCCTCAAGGCGCGCCCCGTCGGCCGAGCAGGCGCCGCGCGAGGCCGACGACGAAACGGCGCTCCTCCTCGCCCGGACCGAGGGCCATGAGCGCCGCGGGGTAGACGATGAGACCCGCGGCGACGACGAGCGCGACACGCGGCCGCGGCGGCAGGGGCAGAAGCCGCACGCAAAGCTCGCCCCCGAAGGCGATGGCCGCCGCGAGGAACGGCTTGCCGAGGGCCCACTCGAAGGGGTGGACGCGCTCGTACCACCAGACCTGGTAGACGATGACGCCGAGGAGGAAGGCGACCGAGATCAGCGACGCGACGGCGGCGCCCGTGACGCCGTACCTGGGAATGAGCGCAAACGACAGCCCGAGGTTCACGAGCGCCGCGGTGAAGTTGTCCCAGAAGAAGATGCCCGAGCGGCCCGCCATGACCATGACATACCCCGTGAGGCCGAGCACGCCGTTGATGAGGTGGCCGAATACGAGGAGGCCCATGGCGGTGACTCCCGCGACGTACGCGGGACCATAGAGCCAGAGCAGCGGCTCGCGCAGCGCAAGCAACGTGAGCGCGATGGGCGCGGACGCCGAGGCGACCCAGCGAGTCATGAGCGCGAGGTTGTAGCGCAAGCGCTCGCGGTCACCCCGATGAAGCGCCTCCGACATCATGGGCGCGGCCACGCTGTCGAAGGCGTAGCGCATCGCGACGACCGAGCGTCCGAGCTCCTCGGAGGCCGCGAAGACGGCCACGGCCGCCGCGCCGGAGTACGCGCTCAAGATGAAGACGTTGGCGCGCTGGAGGATGCCGTTCATGAGCTCCGATGCGCCGAGGGGCAGCGCGAACTTCACGAGACCGGGGTGACCCGGCGCGCGCAGCGCCTCCCGCAGACGGCCGCGCCCGAGGACGGCGCTCGCGCCCACGCCAGCGAAGGCGAGCAGCACGAGCGTCGACGTGCTGTGGGCGGCGGCGGCGGCGAACACTGTGGGTCTGAACGCCCACAAGGCGAGCGTGATGACGATGAGCAGCGTGGGCTCGGCGACGCCGCGCACGAGCAAGTTCACGCGCGTCACCTTGGCGGCCAGCGTCGCCGCCATGAGGACGAGCACGAGACCGCTCGCGGCGATCGTCGGTGAGAGCAGCGGCAGCACGAGGCCGAAGGCCGGGTTGCCCCAGACCCGCACGAAGAGAGGCGCCGCGAGCGCGAGCGCGACCGAGAAGAACACGAGCAGGCCGCCCGAGAGGCGCAGGCCGCTCCCGAGGGCCTGCAGCTCCTGGCGCGTCTCGCCCACGGCCCGGTGAGCGGCGACGAACTTGAGCATGGCCTTGTCACCGCCCGCGATGCCGGCGCGTGTGAGCACCTCGCAGAGATCGGCGCCCGCGCGGTAGACGCCGTAGGCCGTCTGGCCGAAGAGGCGCGACACGAGCACGCGGTGCACCGGCATCAGTCCCTGCCCGAGCATCGCGAATATCTGCGAGAGGCCGGAGCGCGCAGCGTGCGAGGCGTCGTTGGAGCGAGTCACGACCGCGTGCGCCGCGGGCGCCGTGCCGCCATCGCCGCCGCCGTCTGTCGTCGGCGAGGTCACGACGTTCCCGCGGCCCGCGCGGCCGGCGCGTCGGAGGCCGTCTCGCGCGCGATGCGCGCCGCCTTCGTCGAGACCTCGCGCGCGAACGCCGCGCGCCTGTCGACGAGCTCCCGCTGCCAGGTCTCGAGCACGATGAGGTTCCAGAGCCGCTCGCCGTGGTCCTCGCCCGCGCGGTGACGGTCGAGGAGATCCGCGATGGCCTCGGGCCGGAAGAGGCCGCGCGCGCGCGCCGCGTCCGAGAGCAGCAGGTCGCGCGCGAAGCCGTGCAGGCGGCCGGCGAGCCAAGGCCCCGTCGGCAGCGCGAAGCCCTTCTTACGGCGGTTCACGATCTCGGCGGGCACGAGGTCGGCGAAGGCGCGCTTGAGGATATGCTTGCCCTTGCCGCCGCTGAGCTTGAGCCGCCCCGGCAGCGCCGCTCCGAGCTCGATGACGTGGTGGTCGACGAGCGGCGCGCGCGCCTCGAGGCCGTGCGTCATGCTCGCGATGTCGACCTTCGCGAGGATGTCGTCCGGAAGATAGGTCTCGACGTCGAGGTTCTGCAGGCGGCTCACGGTGTCGGTCGCGCCCGACGCGCCGAGCTGGGCAGCGAACGACTCGGCCGTCGCGTCGCGCGCGAACTGCGCGGCCAGCTCGGGCGTATAGAGCGCGCCCTTCTCGGCCGCCGAGAAGTGGCAGATGAAGCGCAGGTAGCGCGAGGCCTCGTCGCCGCCGAGCCGCGCGGCGTACTCGCGCAGCCAGCGGGCCTTGCGGCCCGGCACGGCGCCGAGCGCCCCCGCGACGCCGCGCGCGAGCGGCCGGGGCAGGCGACCCAGCAGCTCGGCGACGTGCGCCCACACGTACCTTCGGTAGCCGCCGAAGGCCTCGTCTCCGGCGTCGCCCGAGAGCGCGACCTTGACGTCGCGGCGGGTCATCTCGCACAGATAGCGCGTCGGCACGGCCGAGGTGTCAGCGAAGGGCTCGCCGTGGTGGCGCACGATGCTCGGGAGCAGGCCCACCATGTCGGGCGCGACGATGAGCTCGTGGTGATCGGTGCGCCAGCGCTCGGCGACGAGGCGGGCGTACGGCAGCTCGTCGTCCTCGCGACGGCCCTCGGCGAAGCCCACGGAGAACGTCTTGACCGGCTCGCCCATCGCGCGGGCCATGCAGGCCACGACGATCGACGAGTCGACGCCGCCCGAGAGGAACGCGCCGAGCGGCACGTCGGACATGAGACGCGAGCGCACCGCGTCCTCGACCGTCTCCCTCACGCGCCGCGCGGCCTCCTCTTCGGGCAGCGCGGCGAGGGCCGGCGCGAACGAAGCTCGGTAGTACCGGCGGACGACGGGCGCCTCGCCGGGGCGCACCTGCAGCGTGTGGCCCGGCGGCAACTTCTTGCAAGCTGCGTAGATCGTGTGTGGCGCGGGCACGTATTGCAGAGCGAGGTACGAGTCGAGGGCCTCCATCGACATCGTCGTGGGCGTGCGCTCGTCGGCGATCAGGGCGCCCAGCTCCGACGCGAAGACGAACCCGTCCGGGCGCTCGCTGTAGTAGAGCGGCTTCTCGCCGAACCGATCGCGCGCCAGCAGCAGCGTCCCTGCCCGCGCGTCCCAGACCGCGAACGCGAACATGCCGCGCAGGTATTCGGGCACGCGCGCCCCGACCTCCTCGTACAGGTGCGCGACCACCTCGGAGTCGCTGCCGCTCTTGAAGCGGTGGCCCTTGGCGACGAGGTCGGCGCGCAGCTCGGCGTGGTTGTAGATCTCACCGTTGACGACGATCGCGATCTGACCGTCTTCGTTCGTCATGGGCTGCCGCCCCGCGTCCGACAGGTCGATGATGGAAAGGCGCCGGTGCGCGAGGGCCACGGGTCCCGCACGGAAGAAGCCGTGGCCATCGGGACCGCGGTGCACCATGGCCGCGGCGAAGAGCTCGACGGCGCCGGCGGGCGGCGGCTCCCCCGGGCGTCGCGCGAGCGCTCCCGCGATCCCGCACATCACGCGATCCCCTTGGCGGCCAGGAGGTCGTCGTACAATCGAACCATTTCAGCGAGGATGCGGTCGACGCCGAAGGTCGCGGCTACGTGCGCCCGCCCGCGCGCGCCCATGGCGCGGCGCTCGTCGGCGCTCGCCCCGAGCAGGAGCGCGAGCACCTCTGCGAGCGCGCCGTGATCGAAGGTCGGCGCCTCGAAGCCGGTCTCGCCGTGGACCACGATGCCGTCGATGTTGGCGGCGTGCGAGACGGCGGCCGGCAGCCCGCAAGCGTGGGCCTCGAGCACGGCGTTGGGCAGCCCTTCGTAAAGTGAGGGCATCACGAGGGCGTCGGCGGCGTGATAGAGCGACAGCATCTCCGTGACCGGACCGAGGAAGCGCACGACGTCGGAAAGCCCGAGCCAGGCGACGACGCGCGGCAACACGGCGGAGTAGAGCCGATCTCGGTTGCGGCCGGCGAGCAGCACGCGCACGTTCGCGGGCAGCCGCCCCGCCCGCTTGAGCTTCGCGAGCGCGAACGCGAGCCCGAGCTGGTGCTTCTGAAGGCCCACGCGGCCCGGCAGGAGCAGCGCGACCTCGCCAGGCCCGACGTCCCAGCTCGCGCGCGCGGCGGCCCGCTCCGCCGGCGTCGGCGGACGAAAGCGCTCGAGGTCAATGAAGTTGTGCAGGAGCTGCACCTTCTCGGGCGCGACGCCCGCGAGGCCCACGAGTTCGCGGCGCACGCCCTCCGAGTTCGCGATGACGCGATCGCTGCGCTCGGAGAGCCACCACTCCGTCGCGAGGTGCATGACGTGCATGGCGCGGCTGCGCACGGCCGTCACGACCACGGGCACGGCCGCCCTCCGCGTCGCGAGGCGCGCCCAAAAGTTGGCCTTGTCGCGATACGAGTGCAGGATGTCGGGCTTCTCCTGCCGCAAGACCTCGACGAGCCGCCGCAGGCCCCGCGGTCCCATGCGCGCCGTGCCGAGCACGTGGCGCGGCTCGCCCGGCGGGAGGTAGTCGCGATAGTGCACGACGTCTTCATACAGACACAGTGTCGCCTCGAAGCGCGGCGGCAGGCGCGTCATGAGCTCAAGGATCTGCCGTTCGGCCCCGCCCTGTTGCAGGTTCGGGATGAAGAGCAACACCTTGTGCCTTCGCTCTGACGGCGGGCTCATCACCAGACGCCCTGGCGCAGCGCCTCCTCGGCCCGATCGCGCTCCTCGGGCAGATCGACCTCGAGCCACCCGTGTCCGCTGATGTCGCGGCAGGCCGGCGGCCGAGCGGTGGTCGCGAGTCTACCCAGCACGCGCTCGACGTGAATGGCGCGCCCCTCTTCGGCGAGAGCGGCGCCGGCCATGGCCCAGTAGCGCGCGGCTTCCGCCGCCGGCACCTTCGTCATGCCGACGTAGCCCGCGTCCCACGTCTCGAGCGTCTTCGCGATGCGCCGCACGCGCTCCTCTCCGTCGCGCTCGACCTTCATGTCGTCCGCGCCGAGCGTCCGATCCGTGTCGACTAAGGCCGTGACGTCGGTGGCCGGCCCCGCGACGATCTCCGCGACGGCGGGCCGGTAGATGTGGTCGATGTTCATGATAAGCAGCTCTCGGTCCGGGGCGATGCGCGCGCGGGCCGACATGAGCGAGACGAGGTTGCCGTCGCGATAGGCTTCGTTGCGCACGAGCGTGACGCCGAGCGCGCGCCGCGCGACCTCGGCCTCGACGAGGTCGAAGCCATATCCGCCCACGACGGTGACGTCCCGCGCGCCGGCGCGCCGCGCGAAACGCACGGCGTGGGCCAGCAGCGGCTCGCCCCCCACGACGATGAGCGCCTTCGGGAGCCGCTCGGTCAGCGGCCCGAGCCTGCTCCCCAGCCCCGCCGCCAGCAACACCGCCTGCATCCCACCGGTACTATTGGCGTTCACAGTTATTCCCTACACCCAATATCAAGGAACAGGCGAGCGCAGCGCCGCTTCGCCGCACGAATCGAGGAAGTCCGGCGAGGCCGAGCGAAGCGAGCGGGAAGGGGAAGGACGTGTGGGGCCGAAGCACGAGCGGCAGCGAGCTAGGCCCCCGTCAAAACAATTCCGGCAGGGTCGAGAACCGGCGGATGACGGGCACGTGCGGGAAGCGCAACGTGAACCGCTCGGGCGAGAACGTCGTCGCGAGGCCCACGAAGGGAATGCCCTCGCGCTCGGCGATCTCGCCGTCGTGCAACGAGTCTCCGACGAACAGCATCTCCTGCCGATCGACGCCGAACTTTCGCGACGTGGCGTCGATGTGCGGACGCCCCTTGGCGAGCCCGCCGCCGAAGCCGAGCACGAGGTCGAACGGGAAGCCAGCGTTGCGCGCGAACGTTTGGACGTTCGTGACGCCGTTGTTCGACGACACGGCGAGCTGCACGCCCATACCCTTTAGGCGCTCGAGCGCCCGGCGCGTCTCGGAAGGCATGCGAATCTGATCGCAGCGTGCGGGCTTGCGGCCCTCGAACACCTCGGACGCCCCGGCGTTGCGCGGATCGCCCGGATAAATTTCCTCGAGCTGTTTGACGAACGGCAGGCCGCACGTCGCGAGATAAAGCTCGCGTCCGAGAATGCGTGGCGTCCCGTAAGTCGACTCCATGACCTCGGTCGCGAGATCGGCGAGCGTCGGCATGCTGTCTATCAGCGTGCCGTCGAGGTCACAGAGGAGCACGCGCGGCACGGGAAGCGGCGCGAGCGCTCGGAGTGGCGCCAGTGGGGAAGCCGTGGAAGCAAAGCTAGACTGAGCGATGACGGGAGCGCCTGACATGGCGAAACCCTTGTGAGCAAGGCGCGCGCCACGGACACCATGGCCATAAACTATTGTAACTATTTACAGTTATAGTGCCGCTGCCGCCGCCGGTGTTGAGAGTTCACCACCGGCGGATGGTAAGTCTTCATCACCCCTACGTACACCGACCTAGATGTACGGGAGGCGGCCTTCGCCGGAGCAAGGCCACCGCCACCGGGCGCGGGGGCGGCCGTCAGGCGCCGACAATCAGGAGGAAGCGCCAGTTGTTGGCCTCGAGGCCGTAGCCGGCGTCGAAGCCGACGAGGGGCACGGCCACGGAGCGCAGGAAGAAGCGCAGACCTCCGCCGACGTCGTTGTGAACGCTCTGCGTCCACGAGAAGCCGTATTGGTTGTTGGCCGGGAAGTTCCGCATGTCGGGCGTCATGCGCGTGAAGTCGGCCCCCGGCATGTTGGGATCGGTCACCGTCTCTCGGAACCAGACCGCCTGGACGTCGTAGAAGCCGAGCGCGCGAAAATCGAGCGAGCCCACCGAAAACAGCGGGAAGTGGTACTCGACCTTGCCGCCGAGCTGCGTGTCGCCCCGGAACTGTTGGTAGAGGTACCCGCGCAGGTTGGGTCCGCCCGCCGTGTTCTCCGCCCAGAACGGCAGGTTGTGGCCGGCGGTCGCGCCCGCGCTGTAGATGAAGTTGTGCGACCGAAAGAGACGGATGCCGTGTTCCCAGCTCGCGCCCGCGCGCCAGTAGGTGAAGTCGCTCTTGAAGTCCGGGCTCGCATAGTCGAGCGCCACGCTGAGCGCCGTGCCGCGCATGACGGCGAATTCGCGAGCGCGAAAATCGAACGTCAGCGAAGCCCTCCCCACGCCGATGACCCCGCCCTTCGTCGAATCGATCGGCATCCGCATCCCCGTCACGGGATCGAACGTGCCCTGGTAGTCGAACTTCTCGAGGTGCCAGGCGACCTGCGTCTTGACGCGCCGGAGCCAGGCGATGCCGAACGCAGCCTCGAAGCCGTACGAGAAGAGGTGGGTCTCCCGCAGCTCCACGGGATCGGACAGGGAGAGAGAGAAATTCGGGTCGGTGGTGTAGTTCTGGTACTCGGGGATGACCTGCCGCTGGATGATGCCCTGAAGCTGCCAGTAGGCCCAGCTGCCGAACAGGGCCGGGTCGCGGTAGGCGAGCGTCGCGCCCGAGTCGACGGTCGCGAGGCGGCCGCCGAGCGCGAGCTGCTTGCCCCGCCCGAAGAGGTTACCGTGGACGAACAGCAGGCCGAGCGACTTGTTGTTGGCCGACCAGGACGCCGTGGGCACGGGCGCCCAGGGGAACTTGTCCTTGACCGAGATGTTGACCCGCACGCCTTCGCCGTGCGGCTCCCACCAGACGTTGACGTCCGCGAAGAGACCCGACGTGTTGAGACGCTCGCGCACCTTGTCGAGCGTGTCCGCCTCGAGGAGCTCGCCGTTAGAGAGCCCCGCGATGGAGCGCACCGTCGACTCCTCGGTGCGCTGGTTGTCGAGGACGCGAACGTCGGTGATCGTCTCGCCGATCGCGAGCGCGCGTCCGGGCGCGACGACGAACGTGGCGGCCAGCAACGCGAGGCCGAGCGCGAGCGCGCGGCCGAGGGACCGGCCCCGTAACTTCAAGCTAAGCTCGGTCATGACACCAGCATATCGACGCGGCCGGCATTCGTAAACGTTCACTCTGGGTGCCCCGATCACACCAGCGACGTTTCGTGCGTGATGTAGGTGCGTGTCACGCGCGGCACGCGTGTGCGCGCTCACGGTTCGCGTCGAGATACAACCTCCCCCTCCCCTCCGATCCCTGCTAATTTTGCCGGGCCCATGGCGTCCTCCGACTCTGCAGACAGCGGCCGGTACCACCGGTGGGTCTCGGGGCGCCCGATGCTCGTGCTCGTCCTCGCGATCCTCGTCGGCGGGGGCGGCGCGTTCCTCGCCTCGAAGCTGAAGCTCAAGACCGCGTTCGCGGAGCTCCTGCCCAGCGACGACCCGGGCGTCGTCGCGCTCGCGCGCACGCAGAAGCGCATGGGCGATCTGTCGCTGCTGCTCATCGGCGTGAGGTCACCGGACCACGAGGCCAACCTGCGCTACGCCGAGGAGCTGACGCGGCGGCTGCGCGCGCTGCCACCTTCGGTGGTGCAGCTCGCGACGTACAACGTCCGCGACCTCAAGGCCTTCTTCGAGAAGAACAAATGGCTCTACGCCTCGGAAGACGACCTCGAGTCCGTCCGCGATCGCCTGCGCAGCGAGATCAGCCGCCGTAAGAACCCGCTCTTCGTCTCGCTGGGTGACGAGGAGCCGCTCGAGGACATGAAGAAGCGCCTCCAGCACAACAACGGCCTGGACGAGCGGTTCCCGGGCGGCGTCTTCACGAGCAACCACGGCGAGTACGTCTGGATCGCGGCGCTGCCGCCGGGCGGGCTCTTCGCTGAGAACGCCGGCGAGGGACTGTTCAAGGCAGCGCACGCGCTCATCGCCGAGGTGTCGCCCGAGAGTTACCACCCGCAGATGCGCGCCGAGGTCACGGGACCCATCGCGACCGCCATCGCCAGCCGTCAGGCTGTCGAGCGCGACATCCTCTGGGTCACGGTGACGTGCCTCATCGTCGTTGCGTTGTCGATCGGCCTCTATTTCCGCCGGCTGCGCGCCATCCCGCTCACGGGCGTCCCCGCGATGATCGGAGCCATGCTGGCCTTCGGAGTCGCCGAGCTGGCCTTCGGATACCTGAACTCGTCGACGGCCTTCCTGGGCTCGATCATCCTCGGGAACGGCATCAACTACGCCATCGTCGTGATGTCGCGCTACGAGGAACAACGGGCGCGCGGTGACGACTCCGATGTGGCGCTGCGGGCGGCGCTCGCCGGCACCTGGCGAGGCACGCTCGTGGCGTCGATCTGCGCCTCGGCGGCCTACGCGTCGCTCATGGTGACGAGCTTCCGGGGTTTCTATCAGTTCGGCGTCATGGGCGCCGTGGGCGCGCTCTTTTGCTGGGCCGCCACGTACACGGTCCTGCCCGCGATGCTCGTGCTCCTCGATCGGCGCGAGCGCGGGCGCGCCGTGCGCAGGCGCGCACCGCTCGATCTGGCGCCGCTCGCGCGTTTTCTCGCGAAGCACGCCGGCGCTATGTCGATCGCCGTCGCCGTCCTCGCCGTCGTCTCGGTGTTGGGCCTCACGCACTTCCTGAAGGATCCCTTCGAGTACGACTTCCGTCGCCTCAACGCCAAGCTCGGCACGACCGAGGAGGCGCGCGAGTTCGGCAAGAGCTTCGACAAGCTCTTCGGCCGCTGGCCCTCGCCCACGATCGTGCTCGCGGACTTCGTCGACGAAGTCGAGACCATCAAGCAGACCATCCGAAGGCAGGACGACGAGCAGGCGCGCAAGCGTCGGGATCCGAGCGCGCCGGGCGCCCACGTCATAGGGCAGATCGTCACGATCTACGATCTGCTGCCGGGGCCGCCCGAGGTGCAGCAGCGCAAGCTGGCGCTCATCGCAGACATCGACAAGCTCAAGCACGACAAGGCGCTTTCCCTGCTCGACGCCGACGAGAAGAAGAAGCTCGACGACATCAACCCGCCCAAGGATCTGCGCGAGCTGCGGCCCCTCGATCTGCCCGCGATCGCGCGGCGTCCGTTCACCGAGGTGGACGGCACCGTCGGGCGCGTCGTCCTCGTCTACCCGCCCGAGCAGGGCCTCTCGGTGTGGAGTGGGCGCGATCTGCTGCGCATCGCCTCGGTCCTGCAGTTCCTGCACCTGCCCGGAGACAAGGTCGTCGAGACCTCGGGGTCCGCCGTGGTGTTCGGCGCCATGATCCGCTCGATCCTGCACGACGGCCCCATCGCCACCATCGTGTCGCTCGTCGCCGTGCTGCTCCTCGTGCTCATGATGATCCGGCCGCTGCGGGCCTCGCTCGTAGCGGTCGCCATTCTGCTCCTCGGCGTGACGCTCATGGTGGGTGGCGCGGGATGGGCACGCGTGCACGTGACGTTCCTGAACTTCATCGCGTTGCCGATCACCTTCGGCATCGGCGCCGAGTACGTGCTTAACGTCGTGACGCGCTATCGCGAGGAGCGCGACATCCTGCGCGCTGTCGTGTCGACCGGCGCCGCCGTCGCGCTCTGCTCGTGGACGACGATCGTCGGCTACGGCTCCCTCCTCGCGGCGCGCAACCAGGCGCTGCAAGGCTTCGGCGCGATGGCGATCCTCGGCGAGGTCTCCTGCCTCTCCGCCGCCATCGTCGCGCTGCCGGCCTTCATCGTCTGGCGGCAGCACGGGCGCTCCGCCAACGGCGCGGCAGGCCACGTCCAGCCGGCGGCCGGGACACGCGACGATCCCGCCGACGCCGGCGCCGCGCTCGGGACCGGGGACGGCCTTAGTGTGGAAGGCGCGAGCGAATGACGCCCGACGTGAGTAGGATGAGCAGGATCCCGAACACGAAGTGCACCGTCCCGAAGATCAAGTGATTGCGACGGATCTTGGCGCGCGCGGGCGTGTCCTCGACGATCTCGCGATCGGGCCGGCGGCGGCCGAGTATGAGGGCGCGCGCCGCGCCGAAGACGGACAGGAAGGCGCCCACGGCGTAAAAGAAGATCGGCGGGAGGCTCATCAGCCGGCGACCTCGGTGGCCTTGAACTCTCGAATCACGGTGACCCGAATTTGCCCTGGAAAGCGCATGTCCTGCGAGATCTTTTTCGCGACCGCGTTCGAGAGCTCGACGGCGCCGAGATCGTCGACCCGGTCTTCCTGGACGTAGATGCGAACCTCGCGCCCGCCCTGCACGGCGAAGGCCTCGGTGATGCCGCGGAAGCCACGCGTGATGCGCTCGAGATCCTCGAGGCGTGAGGCGTAGCTCTCGTCCATCTGCCGACGCGCGCCCGGGCGCGCCCCGGACATGGCGTCGGCCGCCGCGACGAGGTACGCGTAGGGGCTGTTGAAGGGCTCGTCGGTGTGGTGGGCGCCGATGGCGTTGGCGACGACCTCGCT
This sequence comes from Polyangia bacterium, assembly GCA_035544435.1. Taxonomy (GTDB): domain Bacteria; phylum Myxococcota_A; class Polyangia; order Fen-1088; family Fen-1088; genus DASZFV01. Next base: position 1,188 of record DATKFB010000117.1, on the reverse strand, counting down.
CTCGCCGAGGCGCCGCGCGTAGTCGGCGCCGATGACGGCATGCGACCCGTCGAGTTCGTGCGTGAGCGCCTTGCCGATGTCGTGCATGAGCGCCGCCCTGCGCGCGAGCTTGAGATCGAGGTCGAGCTCCTCCGCCATCATGCCACAGAGGAAGGCCGCCTCGATGGCGTGCTTCCACTGATTCTGGGTGTAGCTCGTGCGGTAGTTGAGGCGTCCGACGAGGCGCACGATCTCGGCGTGCGCCGGCGCGATCTCGAGGGCGCGGAAGGCGCGGCGGCCGAGATCGTCGAGCTCGCCGTCGAGCTGCTTACTGATCTCGCGCGCGCCGCGTTGGACCTCGGCGGCGTCGGCGCCAAGACGCGGGTCACGCAGGAGGCGGGCCAGGCAGCGGCGCGCGACCTCGCGGCCCACGCCGTCGAGGCCCTCGAGGCGGATCGCGTCACGCGTTTCGACGAGCGTGAGCGTCACCCCCGCGACGCCGGCGATGGCCTGCAGATTTGCCCCGCCCGGGCCCAAGATCGCATCGACCGCCTCGGGCGTCATGCCCGGCACGAACGGAATGAGCGCGTGCAGTCGCTCCGTGAGGTAATGCCCCGAGAACCTCCCCACGGCGATGCCCATGACGCGCTTGGCGTCGCGGGCGGCCTCGTCGACGGGCGCATGATCCACGGCGCGCACCGCCTGCGCGGCCTGCATGCGCGCGTCCTCGAGCTCCGCGTCGGCGAGCGCCGCGAGCGTCTCCGCCGCCGTCTCGCCCGCCTCGCTCTCGAGGGCCGCGAGCGCGCCGAGCGCCAGCTCCGCGACCTCGTTCCGCTGGCGCGCGAGCTCCGCCTCGCTCTCGGTCGTGCGCTGCTTTTGCGCCTCGGCGGCCTCCCGGGAGGCCTCGAGCCGCGCGGCCGCCGCCGCCAGCTCCGCCTCGCGCCGGGCGAGGCGCGCCTCGATTGTCCCGAGCTCCGCCTCGCGCACCTGACAGAAGGACTCGAAGGCGCTCACGCGCGCCCGCGCCTCCTCGCGCCCCGCGATCTCACCCGCGTGGAGCGTCTCCCGGCTCTCCTCGGCGGCGGCCGCCCGGATGGCATCGGCGACCTGCCGCACGCCGGCCGACCAGGCCTCCGCCTCTCGCAAGGCGATGCGCTTGCCGAGCAGCACCCCCGCCGCGACGACGAAGAACACGCCCATGCCGGCGAC
>DATKFB010000116.1:0-5722 GCA_035544435.1 Polyangia bacterium | reverse complement strand
GTAGATCACGCAGGCGTTGTTGAGCGCCGTGGGCGCGCCAGGGTCCTTGGGGTTCGCGTTGACGATGTCGATGAGGTCGAGCGCGAGGCCAACGTCGAGCTGGGTCGAGAGCTTGTTGGGCGCACCCGTTGTCGGCGCCGGCGTCTCGCCTGGCTTCGTAGGCGTCGCGATGCCGGTCACGATGGCGATGCCGCCCGTCCCGTCGTGGCACATCGTGAGCTCTTTGTTCGTGCCCTTCTCCTCGTTCTCCATCGAGAGCTGGAGGCGCTTCGTGATGACCGTCGTCTTGACCGAGGCCTTGATCTGCGCGAAGCGGTCGAGGTACGGCTTGGCCGACGACGCCTTGCCGCACGGCGACTCGCCGAACTGCTCGGCGACGGCGAGCAGCTTCCCGAGCGCGCAGTCCTTCGCCTCCTCGTCCTCGACGCTGTAATCGATGAAGTAGGTCTGCAGGATCGCGTCATACGCCTTGAAGCCCACCTCCGGCTTGGACGCACAATAGAGCTCGGAGATCTGCGCGAGCCGCTGGCGCGCGTTCGGCCACTCCCGATAGCGCAGTGCGATAACGGCGGCCGCGTACTTGAGCTCGGAGGTGCGCTCGTTCTTGATGTGCTCGACGTACCAGTCGATGGCGTCGACGTACTTGCGGTACACGTCCGGCATCGGGATCGCGACGACGGGCGGCTTGGTATTCTTCTCGTCGGGGATGGGCGGATCCTCGAGCTTCTTCGCCTTCTTCATCTGGTCGATGATTTCTTCGTAGGCCTTGATCATCCGGAAGGACGCGTCTTCCTGGTACTTGTTGTCGAGCTGCGAGTCGCGCACGTTCTGGTACGCGGTGATGGCCCTCTCGAGCTGGCCCGAGTAGTAGAGCGTGTCGGCGTAGAACGCCGAGAACTCGTAGCTCTTCTTCGAGTTCGGGTAGACCGCCAGGTACTTCTCGTAGAGGTCGGCGGCGGCGGCGTACATCGCCTTACAGTCCTCGAGCTTCTTGAGGTCCTTCTGGTTCTCCTGCCACTTGGTCTTGCAGGCCTGGGCGGCGGCGTGGACGTTGGTGGCCGCCGTGAGCAGCGCGTCCTCGGCGAGCTGCTGCGCGACCGCGAGCGCCTCGGGGTTCTCCTTGTTGTGCTGGTACCAGTCGCCGCCCTTGCTGTACTGGCGGCCCAAAAGCTCGCGCTCCTTCGCGGCCTGGATGAGGTTGCGGTCCTTCTCGTAGGCCCGCACGATCTTGTCCTGCACGCGCGGCGCGTCGGAGTAGTAGGGCCAGCGCTCGAGCAGCGCCTTGTACACGGCGACGGCGTCGGAGTACTTCGTCTGGTCGAAGTAGATGTCCCCCAGGCGCTGGAAGACCTCGCGCACGTGCGGCTCGCCCTCGCGGCCGCGGTAGAACTCCATCATGCGCTGCAGGCCGTTGATGGGATCGGGGATGGTATCGCCGTCCCAGTCGGGCTCGCCGAAGCTGACGCCCAGGTACTGAATCGCCTCGGGGCGCAGGTCCGACCCGACCTTCTGCCCGGCCGCCGTGCGGGCGTCCGCGTACTTCACGAGGTTGTCGAACTGCCGCACGGCCTCGGGGAAGCGGTTGTCGCGGTAGTACGACCAGGCGAGCTTGTAGAGCGCGCGGTCGTAGTAGGGCGAGTCTTTGTAGGTTAGGACCTTCTTGAAGGCCGCGATGGCGTACTTGAGCTCGCTCGGGCTGTCGAAATGGAACTCGCCGATGCGCGTCCACGACTCGGGCAGGAACTTCGAGTCCTTGCGCACGGGAACGCAGCCGTCGTAAACGTCCTCGGTCCCGCCGTTCTTGGGCGCGGGCGGGGGCGTATCGAGGGGCTTGTACTTGTTGGCGCAGACGAGCGCGAGCAGCGCCTGCTTGGCCTGCTGGTCCTCGCCCATCTCGCCGAGACAGAAGCCGAGGAGGTAATAAGCTGCGTCGAGGAACCGGTAGTTCGGGAACTCGGTCAGCAGGCTTTTGTAGAGCGTGATCGTAGGCGTGTAGTCGACCTTGGGCGGTGGCGTGTCGGGCGGGCTAGGGCCCTCGATGGCCTTCTTGTAGGCCTCGTCGGCGTCGAGGTAGTCCTCGGCCGACTTCTCGTAATAGAGCTCGGCGAGGCGGAACATCGCGTCCGGCGTCCAGCGCTTGTCGTTCGGGTACTTCTGGAGAAAGGCCTCGAACATCGCGATGGCGTCGCGGCGTCTGTCGCGCGCGTCGCGGTCGTTGGAGTCGATCTGCGCGTCGTACTTCGCGCTCACGGCCTTCATCTTCTCCTTGAAGGCGCGCTTCAGCACGTCCCGGGCCGTACTGCGGTACTCGGTGACCATGTCGGAGAAGTGCTTGACGTCGGCCGCGAGCTCGTCGAGCGGCTTGCCGCCGCCGTTGGACGCGAGGGCCGGTCCGGCCGCCGCCGCGACGCCCGCGCCGACACCACCCGGCAAGAAGCTCGCCGACGCCAGCAGCGTCGCCACCGCCAGGACCCTGCCGCGCGGCGCGCTCACTTGTCGTCCTCCAACACCTTGCGGAAGTCCTCGTCGAGGGCCTTCATCTCAGCGTTCTTCTGATTGGTCAGCTTGTTGACGGCGCCGGTCTTCTGGTCCTTGAGGCCCCAGGCGACGTCGATGATGCCGACGTCGGAACGAACGACGAGGTCGTAGAACTTGTCGGCGACCTTGGCGAACATCGCCTGCGCGAGGCCGCCGCCGAGGCCCTTCGAGGCGTCGACGATCGTGCCGAGCTTGCCGCCCGCGCTCGCGAGCTCTTCCTTCTCGGCGTCGAGGTACTTGCGGACGGTGACGAGCCGCACGTCGACCTGCGCGTCGACCTTCTTGTCGAACTCGTTGAGCTTGCCCTGGATGGAATCGCACCGGGCCATGAGGCCGCCGATCCGATCGGCCTGGACGCGATCGTTCGAAGACAGCCGCATCTTGGCGGCGTCCTCCACCTGTGCCTCCTGCCGCAGCAGATCGTCGAGCCGCCGCGCAGTCTCGCGCTCGGCGTCACCCGCGGCGCCCGCCGTCGTGGCCTCGCGGCTCGCGTCGACAATCGCCTCGCGGATCTGGTCGTGCGTGGAGTGGAGCTCGTCGATGGCGGCGCGCAGGTCGTGGATGGGTCCCTGAATGTCCTCGGGGCGAATCTTCTGCTCGGTCCGCGACGAGCGGTAGTAGCTCTCGATGGCGACGAGCTGCGCGTCGAGCGACTGGATCTCGACGTTCGCCTCCGAGGCTTGCCGGTCGAGGTCGCCGTAGCCCGCCCTCATGGCGGCCTCATGGCTCTTGACGTCGGCGTCGGTCGTGGGCGCGTTCGTGAGCTGGCGCTGCAGGCCGTCGCGCTGGAACGCGATGACGTCGAGCTGCTTGCGCTCCTCGGCAGAGAGCGTCGGATCGATAATGGCGCGGAGCTTGCCGGCGAGCTTCTGGCGAATGTCGACAGCCGCGTTGAGCATCTCGATCGACTTCGTGCGCGCGCTCGCGAGGTCGGGGAAGATCCCGGCGCGCCCGCTGCCCTTCATGGCCTTGTCGATGCGCTCGACGAGCTTCTGACTGTCGGTGAGATCGCGCTGCATTTCGCCCATGCTGTTGGCGAGGAGCGTCATCTTCATGACGTCGGGCTCGGCGCGCACCCAGCGCGCGGCCTCGGGCGGCACGAAGGCCGCGATGTCGAACTTGTCGAGGTTCTTGCCGACGAGCGAATCGAAGTAGGTGGGGTCCGCCTGTGACCTGACGATGATCTGCTGCAGCTGGCGGTGCACGGGCTCGAATTCGTCGCGCACCTTCCCGAAGGCATCGCTCGCGAGAAAGAAGTTGCTCATGCGCAGGTTCAGATTGCCCATGAGCAGGCGCAGGTGCGGAGCGTCGGGCGTGTCGGGATTGGCAAGCAGCAGAAGGTCCAGCGCGCGGTACGCTTTCTGCCACTCCTTGGCCTTGATGAACGTCCAGGCCTGCTCCTGCAGCGCGTCCGCGAAATACTTCGACTGGCGCGGCACCGACGCGTACGCCTCGATGGCCTTGTCGAACTGCGAGCGCTCGTAAAGAATGCGCGCGATCGCCATGCGCGACAGATCCTGAATGTCCTTGCCGGACTCGTCCGGCGCCTGCTGCTTGATGATCGAGTCGAAGGTGATGGAGGCGCCCGCGAGGTCGCCTCGCTTGACCTGGATCGTTGCCTGAAAGTAGCGCGCCTGCAGATAATACGGGTTACTCGGCGTGATGACGTTGAGCGCGTTCGTCGCTTCGTCGAGCTTGCCGTTGAAGTAGTAATACTTCGCGCGCACGTACGGAACCGACGGCTCCATGTTGGCGAGCGGGACGTTTTGCAGGCGCGCGAGGTACTCGTCGATGTGCGCGTAGTCGCCCGTGCGAAGCGAGATCTCGATGAGCCGCTGGAGCGCGTGCGTCTCGGCCCTCGTGCCGGTCTTCTTCGCGACCGCCTTCTCGAGGTAGGGACGCGCCGAGTAGAAGTCCTGCGCCTGGTAGAGCGACTCGCCGAGGAGCGCGATGGCGTCGTCATAAGCGCGCGTGCCCGGATACTTGTCGACGACGTCGAGGAGAATCGTCGCGGCCTCTTCGTAGTTCTTGAGGCTGAAGAGGACCTGCGCGTCGATGACGCGACGGTCGGCCACGTCGGGGGAGGCCGGTTGGGCGTCCTTGATCTCGTAGATCATCGAGCCCGCCCGGTTGTCCATGTCGATGAGCTTGCCGGCCCACTGGTCGATGTCGTCGGCGCGGGCCGTGCCCGACGGCAACCCGACGAGCCCCATCACGAGGATGAAGGACCCTGCGAGCGCCCAGATGTTGCCGAGCGACAGCCCGGCGACTTTCACCGTCCCCTGTTTCATCCCGTCCGCTCTGTCACTTTGAAGGCGCGACGGCAGTCGCACTGCCCTCGCCGGACCCAGTGACGTTAATGCGGAAGTCGACAGCCGGTTTGTCCGACAATTGCGTCGTGAGGTTGCCCTTTTCGTACCCTACGACGGTGATCGCCGTCGTCTTGGACTCCGCCGCGACGAACGATTGGCTCGACTTGGCCGTGAACTTGTACCCCTTGAGGTAGCTGAACACGCCGAAACCGTTGCCCTGGTACAGCAGCACGACGGTCAACGTGTGCGAGCCGGGCTGAATCGCGCCGTTGTAGATCTCGAAGTCGCTCATCTCGGCGAGACGACCGGTATCGTCGCTCTTCGAGTAGATCTGAACTCCGTCGAGGGCGTAGGCCGCCTTGACGAGACGGAACGAGCTGCCCATCTCGTTCTTGTGTTTGATGTACGCGCGAGAGGCGCCGATGATGCCGCCGAGCACGGTCTCCTTGAGCAAGTTGAGGCGCGCCTTCGTGCGGAAGATCTGCTCCTTGAGCTCGTTGACGTTCTTCTCGAGCGAGCGCAGGCGCACGGTGTACGCGCCCGTGTCGGCGCCGCCACCGCCCGGCGCGGCCGCCGCGGCGTCAGCGGGGGCCGGTGGCGCGCTCGACGGCGCCGCCGTGGCGGGCGCGCCCGCGGCCGGGGCGGCCTGACCGGCGGACTGGTCGTCGGCCGCCACCGGCTCGGCGTGCGCGGCGGTCGCGATCAGGACGAGGGCGGCGGTGGCGAACAGCTGGCGGCGGAGTGGCCGTCGGGGGCAGGAGAACATCAAGGGTCCTTGAGGGGCCAAGGTGAACGAATGAAGCCGTCGACGGACCTCGGGGCGGACCTGGGGAGGTCAGGTGCGATCCGTCGACGGGCGCGCAAGCTGCAGC
>DATKFB010000115.1:0-6457 GCA_035544435.1 Polyangia bacterium | reverse complement strand
TCGAGCCGCCGCCTCAAGCCCGTGACGGCCGCGCAGGGCCTCGTGACGGTCGGCGGGGCTTCTTCGTCGTCTGCGTCCGTGTCCGTCAGCAGAGCGACGACGCCGGTCGCGCCGATCCCGCTCACGCAAAAGAAGGCGGCGGCCTCCGGTGAGCTCGCGGCGCGCCGGTCGACGCCGACGCCCGCGGCGGCTGCCGCCTTCGCCCAGGCCCCGACGGTGCAGTTCAAGCTCGACGAGCTCGCGAGCGCGTCCGTCCTGGCGCCCGGGGGACACGCGCCCATCACAGCGCGGCACGCGACGGTCGCGCCTGCTGAGCCGCCCGTGCGCCGCTCGTCGCCGGCGGTGCCGCGCGACAACCTGCGGCGCACGCCGCCACCCGACGGCAGCCTGCGCCGCACGCCCCCGCCCGAGGGCAGCCTGCGCCGTACGCCGCCTCCCGATGGCAGCCGGCGCATGACGCCGCCGTCGCTGCGTGACAGCGGCAGGCGGCCGTCGCTCGACGCACTCCTGCCCTCGGGCCCCGACTCGAAGAACAAGCTGCGCAGGATACTCCCGCCGACGCGCATGACGCCCAGCACGGCCTTCGACGCCGTCGAGGCTGACTTTTTCGCGCGCGAGGCCGATCTCTACAAGCAGGACGACGTCGATAGCTTCGACGACCTCGACCGCGGCGCCCCGCGCCGGCCCGGCGCCAAAAAGCGCCGATAGCGTTTCGGACCGCGGCTCAGCCGCCGCGCCACTCGAGTTCGATACGGCCGATCGGGCTCGCCAGGCGCAGCGTGAGCGCGCCCGACTTCGTGCCCGCGAACGCATTTCCGTCGGCCGGCACGGCGAAGCGGATGGCATATGTCTTCGTGAACGGCGTCTTCGCGGGGAAGAACGTTTGCTCGTAGGCGTCGGGCAGCTTGACGACCTTGACGTACTCGGGGGCGAGCTCATGTCCGAGAGCGTCGATGAGCGTCGCCCGCCAGGCCGAGCTCGACTTCTCGAGGTCGTTCCACTTGTAGTTCGAGGCCTGCGCCGTGACATGGAACTCGTACGCCGCGTGGAACACGTCCTGCTGGGCCGCGCGCAGGGTCTTCTCATCGGCGTCAGACAGCCCGTAGATCTCGGCGTAGCGCTCGATGTATGCCTCGCGGAAGTCCCAGCTCTTGAACGTGGCCCAGACCTCGAGCGCGACGTCGGCGTCCTGGAGGACTTGCTGGTGGCGCGTCCACCGGTCGTAGATCCGCTCGTAGTCCTTGCCGACGTAGTCGCGCGGCGTCTCGGAGAAGTCGACGGCGACGTGCTTCTGGCCCGCGCATCCCGCGGCGACCGCGCAGACGGCCACGCAGCGGACGACGCGCGCCGCGCGCGCCGCCCACGGGGCCCGAGGCGCGCTCATGGAAAGTCTCGCCGCCGGAAGAGTGTGTAGAGCGGGGCTTCCTTCTCGAGCACCGCGCGGCCGCCCTCCTCGCGATCGACGAGGCCCAGGATGGCCGCTACGACGAGCCCGTGCTCGCGCACGCGCGCGATAGCCTTGAGCGCCGAACCGCCTGTCGTCACGACGTCCTCGAGAATCGCGACGCGCATCCCCGGCCGCAGGGACTTCGTGCCCTCGATCCACTGACCCGTGCCGTGGCCCTTCGCCTCCTTACGCACGTAGAACGCTGGCAGGGGCCGTCCGGCGACGAAGCTGAGCGTCGACACGGCCGAGGCGAGCGGGTCGGCGCCCATCGTGACGCCGCCGATGGCCTCGACGTCGGGAGCGCGCTCCGTGAGCAGTCGCCCGAAGCACGAGGCCACGAGGAAATGGCCTTCGGCGGTGAGCACCGCCTGCTTGCAGTCGATGTAGAAGTTGCTCTTCGCTCCCGACGCCAGCGTGACCTCCCGCTGCTCGTACGAGAGCTCAGTCAGCAGCGCCAGGAGGCGCTTTCGGTTCTGCTCGAACAGATCCTCGCCGATGCTCATCGACGCATTTCTATCACAGCCGCGCCCGATTCAGCCGTGACGGCCGCACGTCGCCGCAGCGAGCAACGTGCATGAGGGCGACGGTGGCCGCCCTCACAAACCTTCGAGTGGGTTGTCGCTGACGTCCTTCTTGCCGACGACCCTGCGTGCCCCGGGGGTGGGCTTGTCGTCGGCCTTGGCGGCGCTGTGACCGTGGGACGGGCGCGCGTTCGCGATGTCGGCGCGTTGCCGGGCGGCCTCAAGACGGATCTGGGACCGCTCGGCCTCGGTCTGCGCCTTCGCGAGCTTCGCGTCCGTGTCCTTTTGGAGCGAGGCGAGCCTCGCCTCGAGCTCGATCTGTTTCGCCTTGGCCTCGGCCTCGAGCCGCGCCGAGTTCGCGCGCTCCGCGGCGATCTCCGTCTGGTGGTCGCTGTACATTTTGTAGCCGAGGCCGCCCGCGATGACGACGAGCACGCCCGTCACACCCAAGATGGCCTTGAGCGGTGACTTGTGCTGGGTCTTGGCCTGGACCTCGAGCCGCAGCCGCTCCTCCTGCAGGCGAACCTCGCCCTCGATGCGCGCGCGCTGCTCCGCCTCCTGCAGCCGCATCTGCTCCTCGCGAACGCGGTTGACCTTGTCTTCCTCGATGCGCCGGACGCGATCCTCTTCCTCGCGGAGCTTGCGTTCTTCGGCCTCGCGAATGGCGCGCTCGGCGGCGACCTTGGCGGCGCGATCGGCCTCGAGCCGAGCGTCCGCCTCTTCCTTTTCCTTCTTGACGCGCCCGTCCTCGATGTTGCGCAGCTCTTTCAGGGAAAAGAGGACGGAATTCTCACGGCGCTCGGACATGATGCCCTTTCCAGCTTCGCTCGATTGAGCGGGTCGAATTAGTAGACACGATTATCCCACGAGATTCAAACGCACGGCGGCGCGATTCGACCTCGCGTCGCTCACGTTCGATGTCGCCACACTGCCACGCCGCCGGCACACCGCCACTGCCACCCCGCATCGGCTGATAGGCCAATACCCTGATGGGCCCCGAGGCCCGGTGGGCGAGGCGGCCCCCGCGTCAGAACTCCGACAGTCGGCCCGCCGCCGGGGGGCTACTTGAACTGCGCGAGCAGCTTGTCGATGGTGTCGTCGTTCTTCTTCTTGGTCGCGGCCGCCGCCTTCGTGTGGCCGTTGTCGCCGTTGGCGACCTTCAGCGGGCCAGCGCCTTTCGACGAGCTGCCGTGTGACGACGAGCCGTGGTGGTGCGATGAGCTCCTGTGGTGCGATTCGGTCACCGCGACGGTCGTCTTCTCGCCAGCACCGTTCGTGCCGGGCTCCACGCCGCCGGACGATTTGCTCGACGCGGCGCCGGGCTGGGCGGCCCCGCGCTTGGCGGCGGCGAGCTTGGCCTTGGCCTCGGCTGCTTTGGCCTTGGCGGCGTCGGCCGCGGCGAGCACCTCCGCCTTGCGGGCCGCGACGAGCGCCTTCGCCTCCTCCTCGGCCGCGACCTGCTGGGAGTGGTGGTGCCAAAGCGCGCCGCCCAGCACCATCATCGACAGGACCAGCAGGCCGCCGACGACGATGAGGGCCTTTATCGCCGGATGCGGCCCCTGGCCCGGGAGATCGAACTTCGGAAGGACGACTTTCTCGCTCATCTCTGATCCTGCTCCTGACTCGTGTTGACGCCGACGCGAAGGTCGAAAGAAGCCAGAAATATCCCGTTAAGCCATGAATCTTAACTCATGCAAACGTCCCGCACCAGGGGGTCGATGTGCCGTCCTGCGGGGTTTGGCGTGTGTGATTTGCGCGCACCCGCCCGCGCCCGGTGGCGCCTCTAGACCTTCCGGGCTATCGTCGCGGCGCCGCGCGATGGCCCACTACGTCGACCTTCACTCACACTACCTGCCGGCCCTCGACGACGGCGCGACGAACCTCGAGATGTCGCTGCAGATGATGCGGGCCATCGCGTCGCTCGGCTTCTCCCACCTTTACGCGACGCCCCACCAGCGGGCCGGCATGTTCATGCCCGAGCGGACGGAGATCGACGCCGCCTTCGCGCAGGTCAGCGACGCGTTCGGCGGCGCCGACATGCCCGCGCTGGGGCTCGCCGCCGAGAACTTTTGGGATCTGGTCTTCCACGACCGCCTCCGCGAGCACGCCGTCCCGACGTACGACGAGACGCCGGCGTTCCTGTTCGAGGTCAACACGCAGATGATGCCCGCCGAGATGGAGACCCAACTCTTTCAGATCCGCACGAGCGGATACATGCCCGTCATGGCGCACCCGGAGCGCTACGCGGCCGTCCAGCGGGACGTCGCCGTGGCCGAGCGGCTCGGCCGTCACGCCGCCATGCTGATCGATCTCGGCGCGCTCGACGGCGCGCACGGCAAGGCGGAGATGAAGACCGCGCGGCGCCTCGTGCTCGACGGTCTCGCGCACGCCGCCGCCTCCGACATCCACCGCCCCGAGGATCAGACCTCGGTGGCGGCCGGCATGGCGTGGATCAAGAAGCAGCGTGGCCAAGGCGTGCTCGACCAGCTGCTCGACGAGAACCCGCGCCGCCTCCTCGAGGGTGAGCTCCCCGATGCGCCCCGCGCGTAGGACTGTCTCATGAACGGCCGCATGGCGCTCAAGCTCGCGCTGTCTCTCGGCGTGGGCGCAGTCTGCGTTGTCTACGCGATGCATGGCATGGACCGGCAGGCCGTCGGCGCCGCGCTGCGCGCGCTGCCGGCCTCCGCGATCGGGTCTTATCTCGTCATCCTCGCCGTTACGCATCTCTTTCGCGCGTGGCGCTGGGAGTTTCTCCTGCGTCCGCTCGGCGTCTCGCTGCCGCTCGGCCGGCTCCTGCTGATCTCGTCGGCGGGCTTCATGGCGATCCTCGCGCTGCCCGTGCGCCTCGGCGAGTTCGTGCGACCCTACTTCGTGACGCGCGAGCGCCGCGTGCGCATGAGCGCCGCGCTCGGCACGGTGGCCGTCGAGCGCATCATCGACGGGCTCCTGATCTCGATCTTGTTCTTCGTCTCATATCTGGTCTCGGCGGGAGATCGGTTCACGCCCGAGCTGCGCTTCGCAGCCTGGGTGTCGCTCCTCGGCTTCGTCGGCCTCACGACCTTCCTCGCGCTGGCGCGCGTCTGGACGGAGCAGACGATCGGGTTCGCGCTGCGCGTGTCGCTGCTGCAGTACCTCGCCCCGGCGCGCGCGCACCAGGTCGCCGACAAGCTGCGCGCCCTGATCTCGGGCTTCCACGTGCTGGCCGATCGGCGCAACTTCGGCATCTTCCTCGGCCAGTCGGTCCTCTACTGGGGCATCAACGGCTTCGGGATGTGGCTCCTCGCGCGCCAGATGGGTCTGCCGATCTCGCTCGGCGCCGCCTACACGACGATGGCGTTCACGGGCGTCGTCCTGTCGCTGCCGAACGCGCCCGGCCTCGTCGGTCAGTTCCACGCCGCCATCAAGCTCGGGCTCCTCGCGTATCTGCCGGCCTCGGTCGTCAACGCGCGCGGCATGGCTTACGCCATCGTGCTGCACGGAATCCAGACCGTCTGGTACGTCGCCGTCGGCTTGCTGTCGCTGCCGGCCCTCTCGGCGGGCGGGTCTCACACGTCGCTCGCCGAGGCCGTGCGCGAGTCGAACCGGGCCGTGGAGGCCGGTGGCGACCCGAGCGCGGCCCGTGCCGGCGACGGCGCCGTCGAACCCACGGCCGAGAGCGCCTAGCGTGACGACGAGCGTCGTCGATCTGCGCAGCGACACGGTGACCCGGCCCTCGGCCGGCATGCGCGCCGCCATGTCTGGCGCCGAGGTCGGCGACGACGTCCTCGGCGACGATCCGACGGTGATCCGCCTGCAGGAGCGAAGCGCCGAGTTGCTGGGCCACGAGGCGGCGCTCTTCGTGCCCTCGGGCACGATGGCGAATCAGACGGCCCTCAAGGTCCACTGCGAACCGGGCGACGACGTGCTCGCGTGCGACGGCGCCCACCTCATGTGGTACGAGGCGGGCGCGGCGGGCGCCATCGCGGGCGTACAGATCCGCTCGATTGGACGCGCGGGACGGTTCTCCGCCGAAGACGTCGCGGGCGCGTACCAATCGGGCGGCCCGACGCAGCCGCCGACCCGCCTCGTCTGCGTCGAGAACACCCACAACCGCGCGGGCGGCGTCGTGTGGCCTCGGGAGGACGTCGCCGAGGTCGTCGCGACGGCGCGTCGGCTCGGCATGCGCCTCCACCTCGACGGCGCGCGGTTGCTAAATGCCGCGGCTGTCGCCGGCGTGGCGCCGAAGGTCCTGGCGCACGGCTTCGACACCGTCTCCCTGTGTTTCTCGAAGGGTCTCGGCGCGCCCGTGGGCTCGGTCCTGGCCGGCTCGCGCGCCTCGATCGCGCGCGCGCTGCGCTTCCGCCGTATGCTGGGCGGCGGAATGCGCCAGGCCGGCGTGCTCGCGGCCGCGGCGCTCTGGGCCCTCGACCACAACGTCGAGCGCCTCGCCGAGGATCACGCCAACGCGCGCTGGCTCGCCGAGCGGCTCGCCGCCGTCCCGGGCCTGGTC
>DATKFB010000114.1:0-3873 GCA_035544435.1 Polyangia bacterium | reverse complement strand
CCGTACAGGCGGTTCCAGTGTCGCAAGACGTCGAGCGGATAGAACGACGACTCCGGGTGCACGACCCCTTGTGGCCAAGGCTTCCGATAAAGGAAGGCATTGAAGAGGCGAATCGAGAGTCGGTTGAGCAGGAACGAGGGGGCGTCGAGAGGAATGGTCAGACGCTTGCGAGGGCGCGGCGGGTCACGGGGCGCCTCGGCGGCCGTGGCCCAGCGCGCCTTCGTGAGGACACCTCGGCCCAGGTGCTCGCCCTTGGTGAGGCAATCGATCCAGCCGACCGTCATGGGCCAATGGGCGCTCGCCTCCTTGAGCGCGTCGATATAGGCGTCGATGTTGGGCACGCGTACCGTCTCGCACCAGAGCCAAGGAGAGGGAACGCGCTTCATCCGGAACGTGACCTCGAGGATATGGCCCAGCAGGCCCATGCCGCCTATGTTCGCGCGGAAAAGCTCGACCTCGCGCGTGGGCGAGCACGTCACGAGTCGGCCGTCGGCCACACGCACGAGCAGCTCGGTGACATGCGCGCCGAAGCAGCCCTCGACGTGGTGGTTCTTCCCGTGCACGTCGGCTGCGACCATCCCGCCCAAGGTGACGAACTGCGTACCGGGCGTGACCGGCGTGAACCAACCCCGCGGCAGGAAGGTGCGATAGATGTCGCGCAACGACAGGCCGGCCTCGGCGCGCATGAGCCCGGTCTGTTCGTCAAACGCCAGAATGCGGTCGCCGAGAACGGTCGATGCCACCTCGAGATCGCCTGGGGCAGGCAGCGAGGAGTCACCGTACGACCGGCCAAGCCCGCGCGACAGCGGCTGCGCCCGCGTGAGCGCGTAGAGGTCCTCTGAACGCCGCTCGTGTCCCGGCACGACGGGCATGCGGCCCCATCCCGCGAGAGTGGACGTCTTCGTCGAGGCGCTCACGCACCCTGAGACTACCAGAGTCGCCGCGCCGCGCAGTCTGCCGGCGCCGCACTCGCGCTAGGCGCGCGACGCGGCCGTGCGCCGCCGGAGCTTCTCGACCAGGGTCGTGCGGCCCATGCCCAGGAGCTTCGCGGCTTCCTTCTTGTTGCAACGCGTCTGTGTCAGCGCCGCATTGATGTAGGCATTCTCGATTTGCCTCAGCATGGTCGGCAGGTCGACCGGCAGAGCAACGATCGGCTCCGGCGTGCCCTGCCCGATGCCGTGCTCCGCGTGGATCGACGTGCCCCCGTCGGCGTGAACGTCGTCGGTCGCGCTCGGCAAGCTCGCCCAGGCCGCCTCGGCCCCGTCTCTCGATGTCATGACCCTGACATCGGAAGCTCCCCCCGGGGCCTTTAGGAAGCCCCCGTAAACGACGAGACACCCTTCGACGCACTTGGACCGGAGGACACACACGAATGGGTGAAGGTTCCGGGGGTCCGGGCGGCCGCGCTGTGCAGACTGCGGCCGCTCCAGCGAGGGGCGTCGTCTCGCGCGTGAGGCTCATGGGCAGCAGCCGCTGGCGGCCGCCCCTCGGCAAGCGGCGCGTCGCGCGTGTCATCGCCGTAGGCGCCGCGGGCCCCGGCGTCGGCAAGAGCGTCGTCGCCTCGAATCTCGCGATCGCGCTCGCGGGCCTCGGGCCGCACGTCGTGCTCGTCGACCTCGATCTCGCGGCGGCGCGCCAGCAGGCGCTCTTCGGCATCAAGCGGCCTCTGCCTGGCGTGCAGGCCTGGCTCGACCGCAAGATCGAGACGCTCGAGGCGTCGCTCACGGCAACCGGCATCCGCAACCTCCACCTCGTGACGGGCGCGACGCCCGCGCCGGGCCGCGCGCTGCCCGCGGCGCAGAAGCGCGCGCTCATGGCCGAGCTCTCCCAGCTCGACGGAGACGTCGTCGTCGTCGACGTGGGCGCCGAGAATCGCGAGGACCTGCTCGACTTCTTCTCGGCGCGCGCGCTGCGCGTGCTCGTGTCGGGACCCTCGGGCCCTGCCATCGAGACCTCGTTCGCCTTCCTCAAGAGCGCCTCGCTGCGCGCTGAATCCCTGTACGGCGACGGCGCGCGCGAGGCACTCGCGCGCTTCCGCGGGCGCCTCGTCGGCAACAACGCGCGCACGCCCGAGGAGGCAGAGGCGTTCCACGCGTTCTCGCGCCTCGTGCGCGACCACCTCGGCATCCCCCTGCCCGTGCTCGGGTGCCTGCGCGGCAGCGACCGCATCGCGCAGTCGGTCACGGCGCAGCGCCCGCTGCTCGCGCGGCGCGGCCTCGACGAGAACGTGCGCGCGTTCCACAGCATGGCCGAATCGCTCCTCATGGAGGGCATCATCTCGGACGACGCGTGTGAGCTGGGGACGGACGCGCCGCCCGCGGTCGCGCAGGGGCCGTTGCCTGTCGACCTGCGTACCTACCTGCGCCTGTTCCCCCGTTACCCGGTCGATTGGGCCGCGAGCCTCGAGCTCGAGGGGCGCAGCGCAGACGTGCGCGTGCTCGACGTTTCGTTCACGGGGGCCGCCATCGAGGTCTTCAGCGATCTGCGGGCGGGCGACCGCGGCTGGCTGCGCTTCGGTCAGCTCCAGGGTCAGCCTGCGCTCGAGGTCATCGTCAAGAACGTCGTCCCCTCGGTCCGACGCATCGGCCTGTCGTTCGCGGAGCCCGGCGAGATCTCGTCGCGCCTCGTGGCCGCGGCCAGCGCGCTCGCCGCCGTCGCCGACCGCCGCTCCGAAGAGCCGCCCAGCCGACCGATCCCGACGTCGGCTTGACTCGCGCGAACGCCGCGGGTGACGCTGGCGGCGATGGTCCCCCACGGTCGCGCCGGCGCCTGCTTGCTAATGTGGCTCGTCCTGTGGACGTTGCCCGCGTGCCACTCGAGCCCCACCGCGCCGGGCGGCGGTCCCGACGCGTCCGCGGGTGACGGGTCCTCGGCCGACGTCTTGGGCACGCTCGCGCTCGATTTCGCGGCCACGGGCTGCGGGCGCGCAGACGCCAACGGGGCGCCCTCCGACGGCGGCGTGGCGCCGTGTACGGGCGCGCCTCCGCTCACCCTGACGTTCTCGCCTGTGAGCTCGGCCGCCCTGACGCGTTTTCTCTGGACCTTCGGCGACGACAGCGCGCCGTCGACGGAGCGCGCCCCCACGCACACTTATGTCCTGCCCGGGGCATACGACGTCGCCCTCGTCGCCGAGGGCGCAATGGGGAGCGTGTCGCGGCAACACGCCGAGTACGTCCAGGTCGCGGCGGCCACGACGGGCGCGCTCTGCGACGTCGACGGGCAATGCGCCGCGGGACTCTTCTGCTTGTGCGGCCAGGGCGCGGGCTGCGGAGAGTCTTTCAAACGCGGCGTCTGCACGAACGCCTGCGACGCGGCCGCCTGCGGACCGGGCGCCGCCTGCGTGCGCGTCGTCGTGCCCACGTCGGCCGTCTCGCCCGCCGCCGACGCCGGGGGAGACGCGAGCGCCACGGACGGCTCGAGCGATCGTCCGAGCGACGTCCGCGACGCGGCGCCGAGCGACGCTGCGAGCGACGCCGATGCCGCCGCGAGCGACGTCAGCGGCGCCGACGCGGGTGGCGGCGACGCGGCGTCTCAAGCTGACCGCCCCGCGAACGAGGCCGACGCACCGAGCGCGACGCCGACGGCGCTCTGCCTCGCCGCGTGCTCCGACGACGCCCAGTGCGACACGGGCCTCGTGTGCCGCGCGCTGCCCGGGGTGGCCAGCTCGTGGGCGAGCGTGTGCGTCCCGCCCTATTTCCGCAGCGTCGGTGACTCGTGCCGCGACGCCCAGGATCGGCTCGACGACGGCCTCTGCGCCGCGGGCCTCTGCGCCGATCTGGGCGCGGTCGGGCTGTGCACCGCGAGCTGCGCGGCCGGCGCTGCCTGCCCACCCGGCGCTGCGTGCGCGACCTTCGGCGACGGGCGCGCCCTCTG
>DATKFB010000113.1:0-30148 GCA_035544435.1 Polyangia bacterium | reverse complement strand
CGGGCTTCGATGCGCTCGCCGTCAGCGGTTTCGCGGGTGGATTGACCGCGGCCGCCGCGGCCGGTTTGGCGGGCGGCTTCGGCGCGACGACCGCGGTCCCGGCCGTCGGCGTCGTCGTGCCGGTCGCCGGCTTACGGATCGCGAGCTTCGGGCGAGCGATCGCGACCCGACGCGCCGGATGCGCTTCGACGACGGGCGCTGGCATCGCGTGGACCGGTTCGACGGTGGCGGCCTTCTCCGGGGCGGGCGCTGGGCTCGGCTCCGGGGGCTTGGGCTCAGCGGGCGCCGCGGCCGCCGGGGTCGGTTCGGCCGCGACAGCGGGAGGCGGCACGGCAGCACGAGGCGGCATCGCCACGGCGGACGGCGACGTTGGCGTGGGGGCGGGCGCCTCGGCGGTGATCGGGCCCTGGCCGCGCCAGAGCCACGCGCCAAAGAGCAACCCGAGCCCGAACATCGCGACGAAGAATGCGACGAGGCCGCCGAGCGGCAGCTGCACCTTGTTGAAGATCGCCGAACGAGCAGCGCCCACCGACGTCGGGAAGCCTTGGGGCGCCGAGATCGGCAACGCCGGCGTGAGCGAGCGATGCGACACCGAAGGGGGCGAGACGAGCGGCGTGGGAACCGGTGCAAAGTCACTGCCCGGCGCCGGAAGGTGCGACGTACGCACGGGCGTCGGGATGCGCTGCCCGCCGCCGAGCAGGGGCTGGGGCGTTTGCAGGTGCGGCCCGACTGTCGTAGGCGTCGGCGTCTTGCGCGCGCCCTGAGGCCGCTGTGAAGCCGTGGTCTCGTCCTCATCGTCGTCATCCGAGATCGAGATGATCCCGGGCGTCGCGCTCACCGTGGGCTCGTCGTCGTTCTCGGGAACCTCGAACGCCGCCGCCGCGATCCGGTCTTCGGGGGAAACGCCCAGCGCCTTGCCGCGCTCGGCGAGCGCCTGGTCGATGAGCGCGATCGGCTCCTCCTTGCTGGCCGCCGCCCGCAGCGCCGTCTCGATGGGCTCGACCTTCGTGGACTCGTCGCCGACCTCGTCGAGCAACGACAACCGCGCGATGAGCGTCGCATCCTCGTCCGAGCTCTTGGCCGCCTCCGGAGCCATTCCGGGCAGCGGAAATGCGCCCGAGGGCTCCTTCTTCGCGGGCGGGATCGAGGGCAGGGCGCTGGACGGATCGCGCTCCGCGACCGGCGGGGGTGTCTTCACGGCCGCCGCGGGGTCGATGGCCGAAGCGTCGAACGAAGCGGCGAAAGAAGCGTCGGCGAGCAGCGGCGCCGGGATCGGCGTGGGCGTCTTGATCGACAGCGGCATGGGCGTCTTCGTCACGGGCGGCGGCGTCTTCGTGAAGAGCGACACGGCCTCCGGTTCCGGGGTCTTCATCGAAGGCGGCTCATTCGAGGGCGGCTCTCCGGGAGTCGGCAGCGCGGCGACGGGCTCCGGGGTCTCGATGCCAATGGGCTCGGGTGTCTCGATCGAAGCCTCGACGGACAGAGGGTCCGGAAGCGTGAGGGGGCTCAAGGAGATCGGGGCCGGTTTGTCGCTGACGTCGAGCAGGATGTCCCCGATGGCATCCTCGATCGAGTCATGCGAATGCTCGGAGTCGGTCGAGGCTGCTGGCGCGGACGAAGCGTTGGACGAGGCATCGGACGGCGCACCCGACAGAGTATTCTCGCTGGCCTCTCGGTCCGGCCCCACCGCGGCCAATCCCGTCCCGGAAGGAGGTTTCGTGGACATACCGGACACGCTCCTTGGCCGAGAAGCCTCCTCGTTTTCCGGGGGCGATGTCAAGCTCATGACGCAAATAATCCAAAAAGCACGGGTGCTTCGTCCCTCCTCACTTACGGACTCCGTCTGCGGGCCGGCAAGACCTTTGACACGGGTCGGGCGGGTCTCTATGGTCCGCCCGGCGTGAAAAGAGACGACCAGGACCGCCGATCCGGCTCGCGTGTCGGGACGGGTACACGCCTGAGAACCCAGGGCGTTCCGCGTCATCGCCCAGTTGGCGCGGCGGGCGTGGGAAGGCGCGTCGCCGAGTATCGCGTGTCGCCCGACGTCGCGACGCGCGTGCGCGCCGGGCACCCGTGGATATTCCGCGACGCGCTCGGACCGCGCGGCGTGTCGGAGCCGACGGGCGCGCTCGTCGACTTGATTTCCGGGAACCGTGAGTTCGTCGGACGGGGCTACGTCGACCGCGAGCATCCGATCGCCGTGCGCATCCTCGCGCGCCGCGCCGACGAGCGCGTCGTGCCGGGCAACGGCGTCGTCGCGGCCCGCTTCGCGCGCGCCGTACAGCTGCGCTGGTTCCTCTTCGGCTCCGCCCGGCCGGCGGCCATGCGCGTGTTCACGGGGGAGAGCGAGGGCTTGCCGGGCGTCACCGTCGATCGCTACGGCGACTTCGTCGTCGTGCAGTGGCTGTCGGCCGGCGCGCTCGGCTGGCGCGACGAGCTCTACGACGCCATCGAGAAGGCGCTCGCGCCCCGAGGCATCTACGAGCAGCGCCGCCTGCGCCCGCTCGGCGGCCAGGCCGTGGCCGAGCCGGCCGTGCGCGCGCGGGGCGACGAGGCGCCGCTCGAGCTCGTCGTCGAGAGCGACGCGGGCGCCGGGCCGTGTAAGTTCGGCGTCGACGTCACGGCGCCTCTCGGCGTGGGACTCTTCCCCGACATGCGACTCGCATGGGCGGCCGTCGCGGCGCGGGCCGCCGATCGACGCGTCCTGAACCTCTTCTCCTATTCGGGCGCGTTCTCCGTGCACGCTGCCAAGGCGGGCGCCAGCGAGGTGGTGGCCGTCGATCTCGCGGCCAAGGCGCACGCGCGCGCGCGCCGCAACTACGAGCTCTCGGGGCTCGATCCGGCGCGCCTCGAGGCCATCACGGGCGACACGACGAAGACGGTCGAGAAGCTCGCGTCGCGCGGTCGCCGCTTCGACATCGTCATCTGCGACCCGCCGACGTTCTCGCACGGGCCCGCAGGGCAGTTTTCGGTGGCGCGCGATCTGGCGGCGCTCGCGGCGACGTGCCTCTCGGTGCTCGAGGCCGGGGGCCTGCTCGTCTTCGCGACGAACTCGACGAAGGTCTCGGCGCTCGACTTCGATCGCGCGCTCGGAGAGGGCGGCGCGCTCGCGGGCGCGGACCTGCGCGTCATCGAGCGCGTACCCATGCCCGTCGACTTTCCCGTCGCGCCCGGGTTCCCCGAGGGCAACTACCTCAAGCTCGCCGTCTGTATTCGAGCCTAGTTCGTCGGGCCGCGCTTGCGCTTCGTCGTTTCGTTGTAGGCCTTCTTCTCGGCCAGGAACTGGTTCACCGTGGTCTCCACTGATTCGTTGTAGCGGACTTGTCCCTGGGCGATCTCGCGGAGCGCGGTAACCGCCGGCTTGTTGGCGCAGCGGACGAGCGCGCGACCGCCGTTGGCGAGCTGCCGCGCGCGCTCGGCGCCCAGGATGACGAGCGCGAAGCGGTTCGTGACCTTCTCGAGACAGTCTTCGACGGTGACGCGTGCCAAGGGAACCTCCGAGGGAGAGACGTGAGCGCCGGCCGCGCGTGGTCCGCCGGCCGGCGGCGCAGTCTAGACGAATCGGCGGCGGCCGGTCAAAACTCGCCCTCGCCGTCGGTCCGTCCGACCGCGACATCGGCACCGGCTCCCAGGGCACGCTCCTGGTTGCAAAGCCTGCTCGCCGCTCCTAGACTAATCCTTCGCTAGCTAGATTGCCGCGCTGCCTTCTGGGGAGGAGGGGCTCGGAGAAGGGTAGTCATGCCACCAATTACCGTGAACTGGAGCGATCTCGAGATCGCGTTCGAACGCAACTCACCGGATCAAGAGAGCTTTTTGGATCTGGAGAACGGCGACCTCCTGTCGATCGCCGACGGAGAGCCGGACGCCGCCGCGCGCCGCACCAAGGTCTCGGACACGCCCGAGCGTTACCTGCGCGTCGACCCGGCCTCGTCGCGTGAGCAGTACCGCTGGATGGAGCGCTTCGTCGGCTCGGTGTCCGATCCGCCCCTGCGCGAGCGCCTGCTCATAGCGATCGACGGCAAGGGCGCGTTCCGGCGCTTCAAGGATGTGTTGCTGGCGTTTCCGGCCGAGCGCGAGCGCTGGTTCGCGTATCGCTCGGAGCTGCTGCACTTCCACATTCAGACCTGGCTCGATCACATGAAGATCGAGGTCGCGAATCCGCCGCCCTGGGGTCACGTCGAGCAGCCGGCAGAGCCGGCGGAGATCCCGCGCACGCTCATCTTAGGGGAGGCCCCGGGCGAGATCCTGCGGCGCCAAGCGCGCGAGCTCCTCGACGAGATCCCGGCGGCCGAGCTGCCGTCGGCTCTGGCGTTCCTCGAGTTCCTGCGCGATCGCGGCGCGAGCGTCCTTTTGCGCGGAAGCTCGCGTCTCGACGACGACGACGACGACTCGCGCGTGTAGACGCCGCGGCGTCAGCCGGCGCGCATTAGCCTTCGGCCGTCGCGACGAGGGAAGGTTCGACGAGCGCTGGTTCGCGAGCCGGTGGCGTCCAGATCCAGCCGCCCGCGACGAGCCCCTCGTGCGCGGCCGGCGCGGTCCACGCGTCGCGCGCCCACAGATAGCCCGTGTACGCGCAGATGACGGCCTCGAACAGGTGGTCGCTCTGCACGCAGAGCTCGCGCCACACGCCGGGCCCGAAGCGCAGGTCGCCCGCGAGCGCCTCGAGGATGTGCGCGCGGGTCTCGCGCTCGTGAAGGTGCTTTTTGTAGGGACGCGAAAAACCCAGCGCTGCGAGCGTGCCCTTTGGATAGACCTCGAGCAGCGTCTCGTTCAGCGTGAAGCGATCCGCGAGGGCGCGGGCCAGGTGTGCGGCGCGCGCCGCGAGAGGACCCGTGCCCTGGCCCATCGCCTCGCGCGGCACGATGCCGATGCGGTGCGCGAGGTAGAGCTCGGTCGCCCGCTGCGTGTACGGCGTCACCGACGGCTTGCCGCGCCGGGCGTTGCGGCCGCCCACGAGATCCGGATCGGCGACGCCGGCCTCGGCGACGATCGCGCGCATGGCGATGACGGCCGGATCGACGCACGCCTCCTGGCCGGGACACACGGCCACGGTGCAGCGCAGGCACGGCGGCAGCGTCAGGGGCGCGTCGAGGCACAGCAGCGTCCCGTCGCCGAATTGGCGGATTGTCTCTACGAGGGTCGTATCGTAGAACGGCCGCTCGCCCTCGCGCGGCGCGATCTCGACGACGGTCGCGCCCGCGGAGTCGACGCGCAGAGTGGCGAGGGCGGTCTTCTTGCCCTTGCCTCCGCCCAGGTCCACGCCGACGACGTGGTTGAAATGTCGCGGTTTCACGCTGTTTCTCAGCGTGCGGGATTCGAGGGGAGGCGTCAACCTCCGTCGACCGGCGACGTGCCTTGTTGGCGCGATGGTTTGACTTGGCCGGCGCGGGTTCGTATTCTTCTCGGTGCAACTGCCTGGACCGAAGACCTCGGCCGGGACGGAGGCTCAAATGCGCCGGACCCTTTTCCGCTCGAAGATCCACCGCGCGACCGTGACGCAGGCGGATCTGGACTACGAAGGCTCGGTCACCATCGACGCGACGCTCATGCGCGCGGCCGACATCGTGCCCTACGAGAAGGTCCACATCTGGAACCGGAGCAACGGCAGCCGCCTCGAGACCTACGCGCTCGAGGGACCGGCCGACTCGGGGGTCATCTGCGTGAACGGCGCCGCGGCTCATCACGCCAGGCCCGGGGACATCGTCATCATTGCGACGTTCGCCGAGGCCGCCGACGAGGCCGAGGCGCGCGCCTGGCGCCCGGTCG
This sequence comes from Polyangia bacterium, assembly GCA_035544435.1. GTDB lineage: Bacteria > Myxococcota_A > Polyangia > Fen-1088 > Fen-1088 > DASZFV01. The sequence continues at coordinate 24,382 of DATKFB010000113.1, read as the reverse complement.
TCGTCCACGTCGACGCCGCGAACCGCATCGTGGCAGGCATCGACGACGAAGTGCCGGGCCCGCAACGCCGCCTGCATACGGTCTGACGACTTCGTGCCGCCGTCGCGCATCGAGCTTCTGAGGGCGTTCATCGCAAACCGTCCGAGCGATCCGTTCCCGCAGTACGGGCTCGCGCTCGAGCACAAGAACGCGGGGCAGCTCGCGGAGGCCTGGGCGGCGTTCGAGGCGCTCATGGAGAAGCACCCGACGTACACGGCGGCGTACCTCCACGCCGGCAATACGGCCCTCGCTCTCGGGCGGACGGAGGAGGCGAGGGCGGTGTACGCGCGCGGCCTCGACGCGTGCGCGAAGGCGGGCGACGCTCACGCGCGCGGCGAGCTCGAGGGCGCGCTCGCGGCGCTGCCGGCAGAGCCCCCTCAGCGTTTGTAGAGGTAGGCGCTCCAAACGGCCTGAAACGGCACGCCCGCGCTGCGGTAAGACTCCCGCACCGACTGGGCGTCCGGCGCCTCGAACTCGCAGAACATGCGCCGGCGATCCGCCGAGAGGTAGCTGCGCATCCAGGTCGCGTTGCGCATCCCGGCGCAGCGGTCAATGAGCTTGCCGATACGGCTGTGCTCCTCGTCGGTCAGGGGCGGATCGAAGCTCTGTTCGACGATGACGACTTCGGCCACGGCGGCTGCCTCCTGGGCTGATTTACCACGCTCACTCAAACGCTCGATTCAACGGGCGGCGCTCATCTTCTTCCCGTAACGCGCGAACGACAACCCCAAGGGAAGGAAATCACCATGAACACCAAGAACAAGCTCCTCAATGCCGCCGTTGCTCTCTTGCTGCTGGGCGTTTCGGCGAGCGCCCGCGCCGAGGGCGCCAAGGCCAGCGGCGCCGCCGCCGCGCGCGCCGACATCGCGAAGACGCTGGGCTTCGTGCCTCAGTTCTTCCTGAAATTTCCCGAGGAGGCGCTGCCGGGCGCCTGGGACGAGATGAAGTCGCTGCAGCTCAACCCGGGCACGGCGTTGCCGGGGCGCGCCAAGGAGCTCACGGGCCTGGCCGTCGCGGCGCAGATCCCCTGCCGCTACTGCATCTACGCGCACACGGAGTTCGCCAAGCTCAACGGCGCCAGCGAGACGGAGATCGGCGAAGCGGTCGCCATGGCGGCCATGACCCGTCACTGGAGCACGTTTCTGAACGGCATCCAGACCGACGAGACGAAGTTCCGCGGCGAGATCGCCAAGATCGTCGCGAACGTCAAGCAGGCCGCCGCCAACAAGACGCCCGCGGGCAAGCCGATCAGCGTCGTCGACGGTCAGTCGGCGCTCGCCGAGGCCACGCAGATGCTGGGCTACGCGCCCGAGTTCCTCAAGCGCTTCCCCGACGTGGCCCGCGCCGGCGCGTGGCGCCAGATGCGCGACGTCCAGCTCAGCCCCGCGACGGCGGTCTCGGGCAAGTACAAGGAGCTCATGGGCCTGGCCGTCGCGTCGCAGGTGCCGTGCCGCTTCTGCATCATCGCGCACACCGAGTTCGCCAAGCTCAATGGGGCGACCGACGCCGAGATCACCGAGGCGATCGCGATGGCGTCGCTGACGCGCGACCTCAGCACGATGCTCAACGGGATGCAGGTCGACGAGACGCAGTTCCGCAAGGACATCGACCGCCTCGTCAAGGGCGCCGCCGCGGCCGCCAAGAGGGAGCACAGCGCCTCGCGGTAGCGCGACCTCAGAGCGACGATGTCGGGCCGGGGCGGCGCAGGCTGCCCCGGCCCGGGCTCGTCCTACCGCCGCGCCTCGTTGGCCTCCATGACGCGCAGGACGTTTTCGCCAAGGATCTTCTCGACGTCGCCCGCCGAGAACCCGCGCGCCAGCAGCGCCGCAGTGATGGCCGGCAGCTTGCTCGCATCCTCCATGCCGACGGGCGTCGAGGGCATGCCGTCGAAGTCGCTGCCGAGGCAGGTGTGGTCGACGCCCGCGATCTTGGCTACGTGCTCGATGTGGTCGACGAGGCGCGCGAGCGGGACGGGCGGAGAGACCTTGGCGGCGTCGGCGCGGATCTGCCGCCAGATGTCCACGTCGGCGCCCGTGCGCTTCTTCTTCCAGATGGGCGCCTCCTTCTCGCCGTAGGAGGCGTCGAGGAAGGCCGAACCGTAGTTCACGCACACGGCGCCGCCGTTCTTGGCCACGGCCTTCAACATGGCGTCCGTCATGTTGCGCGGCACGTTGGCGAGAGCGCGCGACGAGGAGTGCGAGGCCAGCACCGGTTTGTCGCTGAGCCGAACGGCGTCCCAAAAGGTTGCGTCGGAGACGTGCGAGACGTCGACGATCACGCCGAGGCGGTTCATCTCCGCGATCACCTGCCGCCCGAACGGGGTCAGCCCACGGATCTCGCCGTCGTCGCCCGACGAGCCGCCGATGTCGTTGCTGTTGGACCAGGTCAGCGTCATGTACCGCACGCCGCGCGCGGCGAGCTCGCGGAGGTGGCCGAGCTGGGCCTTCTCGTCGCCCGGCCACAACGCGTGGCCGCCCTCGACGCCCCACAACATGCTCATGACACCAGCCTTGGCATTGGCGCGCACGTCGGCGGCGGTGCGCGCGAGCCTCAGGCGCCCCGGATTCGCCTGCGCGAGGCGCGCGAGACCGTCGAGCTGGCGCACGGCCTCGGTGTAGAAGTCGTCGCGCTGGAACCTCATGGGCAGCACGAAGATCGAGAAGAACTGCGCGTCGAGCCCGCCGGCCGCCGCCTTAACCAGATCGACCTGCAGGTCCGGTTGCGCGCGCGTGATGTCGACGCCGCCGTAGACGATCGCTTGCGTCGTGTCGGCGTGCGTGTCGACGACGATGGCGCGCCGGTGCGGCGTGTCGCTCGCCCCCGGCTGCACGGGCGCCGTCAAGAGGATGAGACCCAAGGCCAGCGCCGCCGGAGGATGCATGGCGCGACCATACTGCGCCTCCGCGTTTGTGCGAAAGCCCCGACGATCGTAGAAAGGTCTTCATGACGATGCAGCGCCGCGATTTCCTCGTGAGGGCAAGTGCGGTGCTCGGGGCCGCGACCTCAGCGCGGACGGCCGCGGCGAGCCCGCCGGCGTCCGCCAAGCCGGGCGTCGCGGAGACGGACGTCTCTCTTTCGACGTGGGCGGCCGTGCGCGATCAGTTCTCGCTGTCGCGCGACCACATCCACATGGCGATGTTGCTCTTCGCCTCGCATCCGAAGCCCGTGCGTGACGCCATCGAGCAGCACCGTCGCGGGTTCGACGCGAACCCCGTGCTCTACCTCCACGAGAACATGGAGCGCTGCGAGCGCGAGGCGCGCGCCGCGGCGGCCTCCTACGTGGGGGGTGCCGCCGACGAGATCGCGCTCACCGGCAACACGACGACGGGGCTGGCCCTGCTCTACGGCGGCCTGCCGCTCCGCAAGGACCAGGAGATCCTGACGACGACGCACGATCACTACGTGACGCACGAATCGCTGCGCCTGCGCGCGCTGCACACGGGCGCCGCCGTTCGCAAGATTCCGCTCTACGCCGTGCCTGAGAAGGCCTCCGAGGACGAGATCGTCGGCAACCTCGTCAAGGCGGTCCGCCCGCACACGCGCGCCGTCGCCGTGACCTGGGTGCACTCGTCGACGGGCGTGAAGCTGCCCATCCGCAAGATGAGCGACGCGCTCGGCGACCTCAATCGGCGCCGCGACGCCGACGATCGCGTCCTCCTGTGCGTAGACGGCGTGCACGCCTTCGGCGTCGAACGAGAGACCGTCGGCGACCTCGGGTGCGACTTCCTCGTCGCGGGCTGCCACAAGTGGATCTTCGGGCCTCGCGGCACGGGCATCGTGTGGGGCCGCGCGGAAGCCTGGAAGGGCAACGCCGGCATCATCCCGTGCTTCGACTGGGGCGCTCTCAAGGCGTGGATGCGCGGCGAGCCACCCGACGCCGTTCCCGCGGGGCCGCGCACATCGCCCGGCGGCTTCAGTCCTACGATCACCGCTGGGCCTTGCACGAGGCGTTCCGTTTTCACGAGCGCATCGGTCGGGCGCGCATCACCGCCCGCATCCACGAGCTGGCCGAGCGCTGCAAGGACGGCCTGGCGAAGCTGCCCAAGGTCAAGCTGCGCACGCCGCGCGCGCAGGCCCTCTCCGCCGGCCTCGTGTGCTTCGAGGTCGCGGGCCTCGCGCCCGAAGAGGTCGTCAAGCGTCTGCTGGCGCGCAAGATCGTGGCGAGCGACACGCCCTACGCTCCGTCGTACGCGCGCTTGACGCCGAGCCTGCTCAACACGCCCGAGGAGGTCGATCGCACCGTCGCCGAGATCGCGGCGCTCGCGGTCTGACCGGGCAGGTCGCCGGGGCGAAGCGCCGGCTCAGCGTTTGATCCACATCTCCAACTGATCGTTGCCCGCCGGCTCGGCGCCCATGCGCTCGAATTCCGGCGGCATCGCTCCGCCGAAGCCGTGATAGGCCGTGACCAGGAGCGGGGGCGAGGCGGCGAGCAGCTTCTCGATCGTCGTGCGCACGAAATATCTGTGCGCGGCGACCGAACGTCCGACATCGCGATCGATGAGCGGGAGGAACTTGCTGATCTGTTCGTAGAACGGGTTGTAGAGGTAGACGCCCTCGAAGCCGTCGAAGGAGAAGGAGTCCATGTTCGCGTGGACGAAGGTTGCGCGCGTCGAGCCCAACTGCGCCGCCGCCCGTCGCGCCACCTGCACCAGCCCCTCGCGCCGCTCGACGCCCACGAACTCGGCCGCCGTGGAGAGCGCGCCGACGATGCAAAACTTGCCGACGCCGGCGCCGACGTCGAGGATTCTGGTGGCGCCCGCCCTCGTCAGGAGGTCGGCGGCTCGGGCCGCCACGGCCACGGGCGTCCAGTGCTGCCCCGAGAGCGCGCGGATCCTCCGGTCGTAGACGCGGTCGAAGGCCGCGTCCGATGAGAGACGCTCGGCGAGAGCATCTGCTGGCTCCATACCAATACGTCTAGCAGGACCTGGGCGTCTTCGGTGTACGAGGTCTGCGCGAGGTCGAGCGAGGGGCGCGTCAGCGTCAGCGCGCGCGCGTGCCGCCTGCGCCGTCTCGAGGATAAGGCCAGCGCGCCGGCCACGAAGAACAGCGGGGCCGCGCGCGTGCCGTCGGCGCCGCCCAGGCTGCATCCGCCCGTGGCGCCGTGGCCGGCATGGCCGGCGCCGCCCGTGCCGGCCTGGCCGGCGCCTAAAGAGGTGCCGCCGGTGCCCGCGGGTACGCCCCCGGCGCCCGAGGAACCGCCGCGGCCGGCCGGGCCCGTCGTCGACCCGCCCGCCCCGACCGCGCCCGCGGCACCCGTCGAGCCGCCGGTGCCCGTCGTCTTGGAGCCGGCCGCGCCGGTCGAGCCTGACGAGCCGGTCGAGCCCGACGAGCCGCTCGCGCCGCCGGCGCCCGCGTGCACGGGCACCGTGCAGCCGAGGATGCCGCACGCGGTGGCGACGTCTAGGTTGGCCAGCGCCGCGGACGCCTGATCGAGCTGGGCCTGCTTCGACGCGCCGAACTGCTTGCGCTGGTCGAAGAGCATCTTCACGATCTTGAGCTCCGCGTCCGTGTAGACCGCGCCGACGCTCTGTTGCAGCGTCATGAGGAACCGGTACTGGAACTGATTGGTCGGCTCGATCATCGTCCCTTCGCCGTAATCATTCCAGGTGGCGATCTGCAGTGGATCGCCAGCGTATTCGCCGAGCTTGAAGGTCGACTGGAACGTGTCCCCGCCTTCCGTGTTGTCCTGCTTGAGGGTGTACGAGATCTTCCAGGTGGGTCCCGGCCAACCACCGGCCGCGTAGTAGGGATTGAACCCGGGATAGAGGATGGGGATCATGAGCCCGTGGTTGCCGCCGTCGAGCCCGTTGTCGAAATCGGAAACGCCCTTGAGCCCGTTCTGGGCAATCCAGGCAAACTGGCCGTCGGCGCTGCCTCCGGCGGAATTGTTGTACCAAAGCGTGAAGAAGGCGGGCTTCGTCGGGAAGACCGACAGAATGTTGGTCCAGTCGCCCGCGTTGGTGAACTTCTGCGGGCCGAAGACCAGCACCGCCGGCCGCCCGTTGACCTTCATCTGATTGGCCTTCGAGAAGAAGGTGTCGCGGACGTAGGACATGTCGTTCTTCGCGGCGTCGACCGAGGCGGCGTTCTGATCCTCGTAGACGACGCCGAACTCGAGGCCGAAGGCCGCTGTGCGGTTGATGATGGCGTCGGAGGCGGCCTTGTTCATCGGCAGGTCGAACGCGCCGCTCAGGCCCGGCCAGTCCACGAGCACGCCGTCGATGCCCGCGTACTTCATCGTCAACAGCTGGTACTCGATGACGTTGGCGTCACTAGAGCTGTACTCGCCGATCATCGGCGCATACCAAGACGCGATGCCGGTGGCGCTGTTGCGGGAGTTCATCGACCAGTGCTGGCCGCCCACCTGGAACCACGGCATCATGTGGACGTAGATCTTGCGCGGGTACGCCTTCTGGATCGAAAGCGGCTGCGCCACGGCCTCGAGCTCGGGGGCCGGCGCCGTGTCCACTTCGCAGGCGGCGGCCACGAAGACGACGAAGAGCGCGGAAAGAAGTCGACGAGATCTCACGATGGGCTTCCCTCCGCGCGTTCGAACGCCCGAACGCGTCAAGTGAGGTTGACTACCCGACGATCTTCCCCCATCGGCGACGGCGTTACAGTATCGATTGATTCTTTACCGTCAGGCCGCCGTCCTGAGGTGGGTGCAGGTGGGCTCCCCTCGCGCTCGAGCGTGACCAACCAAAAGGACAGCTAAAACGAGGGTAGAGCGTCCGCGGGCGCGTCGAATCCGCCGCCATCGAAGCCCGTGGGCGACAGCCCCTCGCCAAACACGTCGAACGACCTGGCATCGGCAGGGAAGGTGGTGCCGCCATCGACGATCGACGGGCGCGTGAAGATCGACCCGAAGGTCACGGCGGCGCCCGAGCACGCGACGGAGAAGGAACGCGGCACTTGGCACACGGTCATCGCCATGCCGGTTGGGAGCGTTTGGCAGCTGAGGGACGCACAGTCGTCGTCCACCGCGCACGTCTCGCCCGTCTGCTTCGTGCCGGGGAGCGTGCAGCGCATCGTTGCCATGTCGCAGATCGCCGGGCTCGCGCAGGCCGTCGTGCATGAGCTGCCCGCCGCGGGGGGCGCGACGCAGGCGCCGATCAAGCCGGGGATCGCGTCGCACACGAGGTTACCTCCACAGGGCGGCAAGCCGCTGCCGCCGCACGCGTCGTCCTTCTTGCCGGCGGTCTTGCACACGCCCGCGCCGTTGAAGCCGGTGCCGACGCAGAAGAGCGCGAGCTTGGGGTCCGGATCGCATGGCGTCGGGAACTGGCCGCAGGTCTCGCCGTCGCGAGGCAGACGGCGGCAGATCGCCTTGGCGCCGTCACAGACGAGCCCGGCCGCGCAGCCCCCCCGCGCGACGCCGAACAGAGCGGCGTCGGGGCAGGGCTCGCCCTCCGCGACGCGCGCCGTACACAGGAGATCCTCGGGGCGGCAATAATCTTCGGGTGCGCAATCGCCATCGGTCTGACAGACGTCGCCGCGCTTTTGATAGAGCAGGCATACGCCCGCCTGCGGAGCGGCGGCGGTCGGGAAGGGGCTCGGCGCACCGGCGTCCGAGGCTGCGTGGCTGACGGTGGTTCCGAAGGCGCAGCGCGCGCCCGCGGTGCATTCGGCTGAAAATTGGCAGGGTCGTCCCGGAACCAACTGGCCCACGAAGGCCGACGCGCAACCGTCGACCCACGCCGCGAACGACAGCGACGCCGCGTCGTTCGTCCCGGGCGCGTTGCAGACGCGTACGCGCTGCGCGGCGAGACACGCCATCGCCTCCGATGGATCGATCACGACGCGGCCGTCGACGAGACTCTGGCTCACCACGCCGAGGGTCTTCTCGAGCTCGAGGCGCGCATACGGCAGGCACTGCTCCTTCGTCGTGAAGTGCGCCGACATCGAGGCAGTGAGCTCGAGAGGCGAGCAACACCGCACCTGCCAATCGCACGCCGCCGCAGCCAGGTCCCCGACGAGGTCGTCGAGTGACAACGTGGGCGGCGTGTCGCCGGGTGTCGCCGAGCTGCAGCCCACGAGGGCCGCGAATCCCAAGGTCCAAGCCAGTCGACGACGCCGAGGTGGCATGGCAAAGCATTACCACGGGATTTCGCCTCACGGTCGATCTCGGCACCGGATGCCCGTCGAGCGGCCACCAGGCGCGGAGCGTTGAGCGCCCCGTCAGCGCGCCATGAGCGCCGGTTGCGTCCACGCGTCGAACAGAAACTCGGCGCTCGCGGTCAGCACCTTCCGGCACGACGAGCACGGCGCCGCCGTCGGCATCAGCCACGGGGCGCCCCGCCGCTCGGCACGTAGTTGTCGCGAACGAACTCCTCGAGCCCGGCCAGGCGCTCCTGCCCGAAACGCCGGTGGCGGTCGAGCCAGTCGGCGCCGGTCTTCAGGGGCCGTGGCCGCAGCTCGAGCACGACCGCCCGTCCGTCCGAGCGATCTGCGCGGCGGCGGACGAGCTTGCCGCGCTCGAGCACGCGCACGTGCTTCGCGACGGCCGCGAACGATAGGCGCGACTGCGCGGCGAGGCGCGTGAGGTTGGCCTCGCCGCGCGAGAGCGTGCTGAGGATCTGCCGCCGCGTCGGATCCGACAGCGCGTAGAAGACGTGATCGAGCTCGGAGGTGGCGTTGCGGGAGCGCACGCAAAGTACACTACTATATGGTTGTATAATTGCAAAAGTGGCGGTCGACGACCCCGCGCGCGCCAAGCTCGAGCCACCGGACCGGTCTTCAGCGCGGCTTGGCGTCGGCGATGGGCATTTTCGCGACGTCCGCGGGGAGCCAGGTCGAGGTCGGCAGGAGAGAGACCTGGCCCTTGGCGAACGTGTTCGAGATCGTGAGCGGACCGTTGTCGTTCTGCTGATCGAGGTCGAATGCGCTGCCCATGAAGCTCGAGTTGCTGATGACGTTCGGCCCCGCGCCCGAGCCGTAGAGCATCGCGCCGTAGACGACCCCGTCGCCCGGAGCGGCCGGCGACGACGCACCCGCCGTGACGTGATCGATCTCGAAGCGCGCGACGTCGTTGAAATGGAAGGCGCAGTGCGCGTCCGTGATCGTCGAGTAGGCGACGTGAAAGAGGCTCGACGCGTACGAGATGAGATAGTCGTTCCCGGCGTTCGCCGTGCCGTGGAAAGTCGAGTCGGTGGCGTCGAAGACGGCTTTCGGGTCGGTCGTGATGAGGCCGCCCACGACGTCGGCCGAGGTCTCGTAGTCGAGGTAGGAGGCGTGGATCTCGCCGGCGATGCCGCTCGCGGCGCCCGCGTTCACGACGGCAGCGTGCTTCGTGTCGAGGCGCGCGCCCGCCGCGATCTGGAATGGCACGCTCGCGTCCGTGATCGTGCCGTCATCGTAACGCGCGCCCAGGCTGCCCGCGTTGACGGTCAGCGCAGTCGTGGCGCCTGCGAGGTCGAGACCGTCGGCGTCGAGGCGGCCCCCGCTCTCGACGACGATGCCGGCCCAAGCGTGAGCCTGGTCGGGGTGCGGCGCCGCGGTCGCGATGCGCGCGTGCACGGGTGCGCTGGCGATCGACAGGACGCCGCGCACCGTGATGACGACGTCTGGCGCGGCGACGATCGTGGCGCCCGCGGGGATCGTCATCGTCGACCCGGCGGGGATCTCGAGTGACGTCATCACCTCCGTCCCATCGGCGAGCCCACCCGGACTTCCTGCCGGCGCCATGATGCCCCCAGAGCATCCGGCCACGAGCAAAATTACGACTGCGCCCGTGCTGCCGTGCATCGGCGCAGGTTACCGCATCGCGGAGTGCGCGGCCGTCCTGGCGGCGCGCCAATTTGCTGAGCGTCCGCAGATGATTCGACTTCCGGGGTTGGTCCCTGACCGGAGTGGCGCATCAACGAATTGACGCGGCAAGACAGTCAATCTGGACTCATCGCCCCGAAGAGTCTTGACAGCTAACGCGATGGGCCATCGTGTCGGGCGGGCCTTAGGGTGGCTCCTGACCGTGCTTCTTCCTGGGATGAGCTGTTTTGTGAGGGCCGCGCTCTACCTGATCTAAGCGGGTTCTATCCGCGGCTGCGAGGCCGAGTGGGCGCTCGAGGCATCGGTGACAATCGGAGGTGAGCGTTGACAAGGATCTCCACGAAGGCTGCCTGGGTTGGCGTCGCCGTCTCATCGCTCATGGCCACAGCGCTGGTGGCCGCGGGTTGCGTGGGAACCGTGAGCTCGCCGGGCGCGTCGCCGGGCGGGCCCGGGAGCGGAGCTGCGGGGACGGGCGGGCCGGCGACGGGCGGCGGGAGCACGGGGACGGTCGGATCGCTGACGCAGCCAGTGCCGTCCTTGCGCAAGCTGACGATCGCGGAGTTCACGAATAGCATTCACGATCTACTGGGCAGCAACGCCCCCGTTCCGTCGCAGCTCGAGCCGGATCAGCAGATCGACGGATTTCGCTCGGTGTCGGCGTCGGTGGTGGCGGTCTCGCCGATGGGCGTGTCGCAATATGAGACGGCCATCAACGGCGCGGCGCAGTACGCGTTCTCGAGCGCGGCGCAGGCCGCGACGGTTCTGTCGTGCGTCCCCGCGAGCGCGACCGATACGGCGTGTCCGCTCGGCCAGGTCCTGGGCGCCTTTGGTCGGCGCGCGTTCCGGCGAACGCTGACGGCCGCGGACATTACGCGCTACGTGAGCGTCGCGACGGACATCGCCCAGGAGCCGGGCGGCAGCATCCTGGTCGGGCTCAAGTACGCGGTGTCGGCGATCTTGCAGTCGCCGGAGTTCCTGTACCGCGTGGAGCTTGGGGCGCCGAGTCCGGCGGACGGCGGCCGCAACAAGTACACGAGCTTCGAGATGGCGTCGCGGCTGGCGTCGCTGCTTTGGGTTTCGGTCCCCGACGATGCGCTGATGACCGCGGCGGCGAGCGGCAGCCTGGCGACGTCGGCGGGTGTCCTGGCCCAGGCGAAGACGATGCTGGCGTCGCCGAAGGCGCATCAGTCGATCGCGAACTTCGCGAACGATCTTTATGGCATGGACCCGAGCTCGGGGACGCCTTTGACGACGACGTTCAAGGACCCGGCGTTCTACCCGAACTGGACCAAGACGCTGCCGGTCGCCATGCAGCAAGAGCTGCTCATGCGCGTGGACGACGTGGCCTTCGCGGGTGACTACCTGTCGCTGTACGACTCGCCGACGGTCTTCGTGAACAACGAGCTGGCGAAGATCTATGGTCTTCCCCAGGCGGCGACGGATGGGTTCCGCAAGGCGACGCTGCCGGCCGGCTCGCCGCGGGTGGGGCTCTTGGGGGCTGGGGCGATCTTGGCGTCGAATGGTCTGCCGCAGCGGTCGTCGCCGACGCTGCGTGGGCGGTTCGTGGCGCAGCAGCTTTTGTGCAAGGTCGTGCCGCCGCCGCCGGGGAACGTGAACACGAACGTGCTCGACATGTTGCCGGCGGGCTCGTCGGTGAAGGCGACGCTCGAGGCGCACCGGCAGAGCGCGGCGTGCGCGGCTTGTCACGCGCTGATGGATCCGGTGGGGCTTGGGTTGGAGAACTTCGACAGCGTGGGGGCGTACCGGACGACAGCCAACAACCTGCCGATCGACGCGACGGGGGTGCTCGACGGCGTGCCGTTCCAGGACGAAGCGTCGCTGGCGAAGGTGTTGCGAAACCACCCGCAGGCGGCGGCTTGCTTCGTGGGCAAGCTGTACGAGCAAGCGCAGGGGCGGGAGCCGCTCCCGGTCGACGCGCCCGTGGTCGCGAGCTTGAGCAAGCAGTTCGAGACGAGCGGCCATCGGGCGGACCAGTTGCTGCTCGACATCGCGTCGAACGACGCGTATCGCTTCGTCGAAATTGCCACCAAGTAACGAGGAGAGAGCCAATGTCGCGCGCTGTTCTTCCACGCCGAACGGTCCTCCGCGGTGTTATTGCCGGGGGCATAGGTGTCACGATCCCCCTGCCGCGCATGGCCGGCATGCTGAACGGAAACGGCACGGCGTACGCGAGCGGAGCGGCGCTGCCGCTGCGCTATGGAACCTGGTTTTTCGGCAACGGCATCAACCCGCCTGAGTGGGTACCTGCCGCGACGGGCGTGGGCAGCGCGTGGGCGCTGAGCTCGGTGCTGATGCCCCTGCTGCCCGTGAAGTCGTATCTGCAGGTCATTACGGGGCTGACCAACAAGATCCCACCCGACCCGGCGCACAAAGGGCGCCCCGCCGCCGCGCTGACGGGCGCGAACGCCGGTGGGGCGGACGTGCAGCTGCCTTCCATCGATCAAATTTTGGCGCCGATCCTCAACGCGGGGTCCATGCCTGCCATACCCAATGGAATTCACGTCGGGATCTCGAACACGTCGGGGGCGGGGGCGCTGGATCTGAGGGTCTCGTTCAGAGGCCCGAACGCGTCGAATCCTCCGGAGTACGACCCGGCGAACCTCTTCAAGACGCTGGTCATGTACAACAAGGGAGGCACGACGACGGGCGGAGGCACGACGGTGCCCGCGGGGCCCGACCCCGAGCTCGCGCATCGCAAGCGGGTTCTCGATGCCGTCCTAGATGACGCGGCGTCGCTGCGCCTGCGCCTGGGCAAGGCGGACCAGCTCCGGCTCGACCAGCACCTGGATGGGGTGCGCCAGATCGAAAATCAGATCGCCATCCTGTCGACGATGAAGGCCACGACCCCGACGACGTCGGGCGCGAAGCTCGTCGATCCGGCGGTGGCCTATCCCAACATGGGGGCCGTTGGCTCGATCACGGCGTTGCGCAGCAAGGCGATGTCCGACCTGATCGTCTTCGCGCTGGCGACGGACATAACGCGGGTCTTCTCATTCATGTTCACGTGTTCGGCCTGCCACGGCAACTACTCCGACGCCGGGTTGGATCCGGTGACGTTCCACGAGGACTACGGGCACCGCAAGAGTCCCAAAGGGCTCGCCTACGCAACCCAGGGTTTCGCGACCGGCGTGACGTACGCCATGACCAATTTCAACAACACGTTGACGGCCATGATGAATTGCGCCGACGGGGCCGGGAACCTGCTCGACAACTCCGTGGTCTACTCCACCTCGTGCACGAGCGAGTCGCAGACCCACAGCGGCAACGACTACCCGACCTTGGTCGCGGGCAAGGCAGGCGGCCTGCTGAAGACCGACCAGCACCTGCGGCTGGCCAGTGGCCCCCCGGGAATCACCGGGGCACCCAACGGCGACAACCAGTCCAAGGTCGCGTACACGTTGATGACGGCATTGGGAAGGCCCCCGAGCCCCTGGGGAATGGGGGCTTCGCAGGCCACCACGGGCCTTCCCGACCTGCTGGTCTGAGCCCTCGCGTTCAGCCGGGCTCGCCGACCTTCGACGCCACGAAGGTGAGCACCCATTCGACTTTGCCGCGGCTGTTGAGCGGCGAAACGAAATGCGGGTGCGACGCTTCCGACCTGCGCCCGAGGGCGAACCCGGCCCGCGCCGCGAGCTCGAACAGCTCTTCGCACGAGAACCTGCGCGAGAGCGGTGCGTCCGGCGGGTACAGCAGCGGGCCGTGGTTGATCCAGCGTCCGCCGGGACGCAGCATCCGATTCGCCGCCGCGAGAAATCCCGGCAAGTCAGACGGAACCTGGTCGATGAACCACGGCGTCACGATCGTATCGAACGTGCCTGGTACGAAGGGCGGCGCGAGACCGTTCGCCAAGAAGAAATGGAAGTGAGCATCGTCGAGCGGACCGGCCGGCGCGCGGAGCGTCCAAGGCTTGGCGATTCGCCCGATATGCTGCACGGTGGGGCTCGACTCCGTGAGCCGCACTGACCCTCCACGAACGACCGTCTCCGCGACGAGAAAAAGGTACGGATCGATGTCGACGACGACGGTGTCACTCGCTCCGCAAAGCCGGTGAAGATCGTACGCCAGCCGGCATCCACCGGCGCCCACGACGAGCGTGCGGCCGAGGGGGTCGCCGCCCACGAGCTCCCGGACGGCATCGAGCGACCGCTGGTTCTCGGGACTCGCTCCGTCATCCCATCCCCAATCGCGGTAGAGGAAATGGATGTGCTCGACGACCCCGCGCGGTAGCCCCGCGCTCTCCGTGGGCGGCAGAGGACCGCCGAGCGCCGGGCCAACGACGTCGGCGATTTCCCGAATCTGGTCGTTCGCCGCCTTCGCGAGCGTTCGCAGGCGCCTCTGGCCGTCCTTGAGCATGTTGGAGCTGGACGCCTCCGCACCGAGGCCCGCCAGCGTCTGCTGGCCCTGCGCGATGAGGCGCGCGAGCTGCTGTCGCCAGATGCTGACGTGATCGTCGGGCCTCGGCAGCAGGACGGCGATGCGCCCCACACGCGGGTATTTTTGCCCGCAGCGCGCGCAGACGATCTCCAGTCCGGGGAAATCGAGCGCGCCCGCGCAACGCGCACATACGATCGTTTGCTCCAACGCCGCCAATGGGCCTCCTTGTCTCAGGTCTTGATCAGGGCGCGCGCGCGCACCGAAACCCGAGGTATATCTCCCGATTCGAAGGGTCGTAGTCGTAACGAAGCCAGGTGGGCAGGTAGTAGGGGCCCTCGGCGAAGTTGCCGACCTTGACGACGTGCGTGGCCGTCGGCGTCAAGTACGCGCAATTCGTGCAAGGGTCGACGAAGGCGGCGTCGTCGGGATAAAAATCCAGGTTCCACTCCCAAAGACTTCCGGCGAGATCGAGCTGGCCCCACAGCCCGGCGCCCGAGCTCGCTGTTCCCACGGGCGCGATGTTCCTCACGCCCGTGCACCAATCATTCGTGCAGCTGCCGTCGCCCGCGGGGTAGCAGCACGCGTAGATCGCATATTGATTCGTCGTTCCGGGCTCGTTCGAGCCCCAGGGGAATCTGCGCTGCTCGCCGCCACCCGCCGCGGCGTACTTCCACTCCGCCTCGGTCGCCAGGAAGCCCCCGTCCCAGATGCAGAACGCGTATGCCTCCCACCAATTCATGCAGTTGATCGGGAGATTCTCCTGTGACGAAGGAGACGGCGTCCACGTCGCATACGCTCCGCACGACCCGAGATTTGCGTCCGTCGGCGCGATGCGCCCGTTGTCCGACACCGACCACCCGATCTCGTAGGTCCCCGGCGTCCCGCTGTTCTCGAGGCCGAGGCCCGCGTTCAGATGGGAGTGCTTTCCGGAGCCCAGCGGCGGCGTGAAGCCGGCGCCGCCTTTCCACGCTGCGACGAACCGGCGGAACCTGCCCACGGTCACTTCGTACTTGTCGAGGCGAAACGTGCTGAGCGTCGCGGGGTCCGCGAGCCCCGTGAGCCCGGCATCCATGACGGAGTACGTTCGGCTGTAGGTCCCGCCGTCGACCGCCAAGCTCGTGCAGCAGCTCTCGCCGTCCGCACCGCAGTTGCTCAGCCCGTCGCCGGGCGCGTTGCAGCTCGGCGGCGCCGCGTCGCCGGCCGCCATCCCGCCGTCGTCTACGGCGTTCCCATGGCCGCCGCTGCAAGCGGGCAGGGAGGCGCCGACGAGCGCCAGGGCAGTGGCAAGCTTCAGGACCGAGCGATGATCTGGGCTCTTCGTCGAAGCCATTCCAACACGGAGCATCTAGTCTACACGTCGTGCACGCCTCCAATGGTCTTCCCTGAACGGTCAATCAGTTCGGGAATCCGGGGACGTTCATCTGAATCTTGTACAGCCCCTCGCTGGTGGTGATGTAGAGCGTCTTTCGATCGTCGTCGCCGAACGCGCTGTTGGTGACGTAGCCGCCGCCCAGACCCACGATGTTTCCCAGCGGTTGGTCCGAGGAGGAGATCACTTCGATGACGTTCGTGGCGGTGGCGACGCTGAGGTACAGGTTGCCGGCGCAGTCGACGCCCATTCCGTCGCTCGAGGCTTCTTTCCAGGTGGTTCCCTGCCCGCTCACGCTGCCATCGGCGGCGACCGGGATGCGCCGCAGTGGCGTCCCGCCGTTGTCGGTGGTGGCCACGAACAGCCAGGCCCCGTCGGGCGACAGGGCGATGCCGTTGGCGTTCTTTGCCATGAACACCAGCGACACCTTCGATTCGGGGGGCGGCGACAAACGATAGAACGCCTGGGGCTGAGTGCCAGGCGGCGTCGCGTAGTTCGGGTCGGAGAAGTACATGTTGCCGTCGGCGCGCACGACGACGTCGTTCACCTCGTCGAAAGGCTGGCCGTTGTATCGCGAGCCGCCGGCAACGTCGGTCCGCTTACCGGTCGCGGGATCGAACCGAGTCAGGGACCGGGAATCGTAGGACGCCGCCACGAGCATTCCATCCGGATCGACGGCCAGGCCGGCCACGCCGACGTTGCTCGCGAACACGGTGAACTTGCCATCGGCCGGCGTGTACTTGTTGATGAGACCGTTGTTCGAGCCGCCGCCCGACTGCGCGAAGTAGAGCGCCTTCTGCGCGGCGACCCACGCCGGGCCTTCGAGCTCGCCCGGAAAGCTCTTGACGAGCGTCGCGTTCAAATTCGCCGGCAGCGGATTGCCGTACGGCCCGCCCGGGCACGCCCCGCCCGCCGGTCCCAACGGGGCAGGGGGCGCAGGGCCGTCGTTCCCGGCCTCGCCGGCCGCGGCATCCTTGCCGGACATTTCGGCCGCAGCATCTGGCCCGGGCGTCGCGCTGCCCCCGCTGCCGCCGCCGGCGGTGCCGGCGCCGCCGGTGCCCGTGGCTCCCCCCGTCACCGCGCCGCCCGCGGTACCTGCTCCGCTCGTCCCCGCGCCGCCGACGGGATCCACGGCGCCGTCCATTGGATTCACCGGCGGGCGAGAGGCAGCGGTCGAACAACCGGCACCCACGATCACGACACCGAATAGGTACGACAGAAAGCTCGGGCTGGGGGCCATCGCAACGACGCTAGGTCGCCCTTCGCATGGCTGTCAATCAAGGAGGGGTCGACGCGTTCCGGCGCCGCGCGCCATCGAGCCCTCCGCGCGGCCCTCCGTGGCGGGCGCACCGCGTCTGCTACGGCGCCATGGCGTTGGGGGCGTGCGCGTGAAGGACGTCGACGTCCTGCTGAACGATCGCGACGTCGTCGATCAGGTCCGCATCGGCCCACCCCGCGATGCGGGCCTTGAACTTCGGCTGGAAGGCGGCGAGCGCCGCGAGCGCGCCGGCGGGGTTGGTCTGCGCGAGCGGCGTCGCGTCGCGCAGCGCGACGTAGAGACCGAGGATGATCGTGTTCTTCTCGACGTCGTGGCTCGAGTAGTAGGCGGCGGCGTCGTCGCCCGTCGTCACGAGGCCGACGTTCGCCACGTCGTACGAGATCGTCGCGTCCTGCGTCTCAATCGTCGTCGAGCCCGGCAGGCGGTACTCGAGGTGCAGACGCGCGACGTCGCACCTCCCCGCGGCGGGGATCTGCGTCGCGTCTGGGCCGAGCTCGGCCATGTTGGCGGAGCCGCCGCCCCGCCGCCCCCCCGTCGTGTCCGGCATCGAGCTCGTGCGCGACACCAGGAATACGCTCGGGATGCTCACGGCGCCGCCCGTCGCGGTCGCCTTCCACAGATTGGTGCCGTAGACGTTCTTCACGGAGTAGGCGGGCACGCTCGTCGAACGTCAGCTTGAGGTCGTAGGCGATGGGCGCGACGAACAACGCCAGCTCCTGCGTGAACACCTCCCGCACCGCCGCGGGCTTCTCGGCGAAGTAGAAGTTGCCGCCGCGCTGCTCGGGCGACTGGGTCGGACAGCCGTGTCGCGATCGCGTCGGCCTCGAGCTCCGCTGCGTCGAGCGGAGCACCGACCGCCGCGGGCTACTGCGGCTCGGTTCCGGCGATCAGCTTGCCGTTGAAGTAGGCAGTGATCTTGCCCGAGTCGACGTGCTGTTGCCCGGGCTGGGCGCAGTCGGCCGAGTAATCGTTCGTTTGCGGCCTGGGCGTAAAGTCCTTGTTGTGCAGCCGGAGCTGGATGGGCCCGCTCGAACGGCCCACGTCGATCGCGCCCTGGATGATCTTGATCTCGACGTACTCGTTCGCCATCGCACGCGGCGGCACGACGGGCACGAAGGTCGGGTTCGGGTGCCCCATCACCTGGTTGTTGTTCGCGACGATGTAATCGCACGTGAACTTCTGAGCCGTGTCGCAGTCGAGCTCCTGCTCCTTGGTGGGATCGATGGTGTACCAGTAGCGAAGGACGAACGGCTTGAGGAGCAGGATCGTCGGGCCGACGTTCTTGATTTCCACGATGAAGGTGGCCTGGTCCGTGTTCGGGTCTTGGCACGTGTAGAGAATGCTGATCTGACAGCCCGCGCAGGTCGTGGGATCACCACCCACGCCGGCGCTGCCCGCGGCGCCCGTCGTGCCGGCCTGGCCGGTGCTCCCGGCGGCGGCGCCGGCGGCGCCCATGCCTGCCGCGCCCGTGCCGGCGGCGCCCGTGCCCGCCGCGCCGGTACCGGCGGCGCCCGTCGTGCCGCCCGTCCCCGTGCCGCCGAAGGCCCCGGCGGTGCCGGTCATCGACGAACCCGCCGCGCCGGTCGTCGCGCTGCCCCCGGTGCCGCCATTGCCGGTCTGTGGGTTCGTGCCGGCGTCACCGGTCGCGGGATTCGCATTCGGACCGCCACACGAGGCCAAGGCGCTCGCGAGGATAAAGGCTGGGGCCAACCGCATTCGCGCTATTGCCATGGGCTTTAGTGGCCACGGCCGCCAGGATCCGTGTCTGCCTGCGGCGGGGCGGATCGGTCGGTCTTAACGCTTCGGGAACTGCGGCGGAAACAGCGCGCGTCACCGATGGGAGCCGCTCCCGCACCCGCGCGAGCGGCTCGCCCCCGCCGGCAACTCGCCTCAGGATGCTTCCGCGCGGGTTGGATCGCGTTTCGTGGCCGCGCGGGGTGCAGGGCCGCCGAGATGATCATTCGCGTGGGATCCGACGGAGGCCCGGTCCGCTGCCCGACCGGCGGCCGCCGTCTGGGCTATCCGCTCGCGCGCAGCCGGATTGCTCGACCCAGGCGCGCCCGGAGGGCTCGGCGGGGTTTCAGGGCTGCCACCTGCTGGGTTGCCCGTCGCGTTCGACGGCGCGCTCGATGACGAGGGAATGGGCGGCGTGCCCGGCCCCCGGAATTGCGCAGAAGCACTCCCAGTCGCCAGAAGCGTGACGATCGCGGCTGTTACGAAGGTTCTCATCGTTTCAGCTCCCGTCCGGCGTCGCGCCATTGCGCGATCGCGCCACTGCGAAGGGGTTCAAACTCCGTACCAATCGAGAGCGCGCCCGCGGCGCCACGAGCGTCACTGACACGTGACGCCGCCTCGACGCCGTCGATGAAACGCGAGCGCGTGTATCGCTCGTCGTCCAGTTGGTCGACGAGTACTTCGGGCCACAATCGGCCTTTGGCTCCGAACACCCCCTTACGTAAGGTGCCGTATACGGTACCGTCATGCCGATGGGACGTACCGCAGCCGAGATCCTGGAGCAGGCGCGGCGAAGTCCGGCGAACGTCCGGTTTGCGACCTCAGGTTGTTCGAAGCAGTCGGGTACGTGCAGAGACGGCAGAAGGGATCGCACCACGTGTTCACACACGCGGCTTGGCCCGCACTGCAAATGATCAACTTGCAGAGCGACGGGGCGACCGCCAAGCCCTACCAAGTTCGACAGGTGTTGCGGCTCATCGAAGAGAACAACCTTGAGGTGAAGTCATGAAGGAACCATTTCGGTATCGGATCGTGGTGGAGTGGAGCGAGGAGGATCAGGCATTCGTCGCCCGGGGTCCCGTGCTGCCTGGGTGTGCCGCGCACGGCGCGACGGCGGAGAAGGCCACGCACGAGGCCGAACGGCTGCGGCGCTCATGCTGGAGGTGATGCTCGAGGACGGGCGGTCCCTTCCGCCCGAAGACGCCTCGGCGGATTACTCCGGGCAGCTCCGTTTGCGCCTGCCCAAGTCGCTGCACGAGTGCGTGTCGCAGCTCGCGACCGCTGAGGGTGTTTCGCTCAATACGCTGTTGCTCTCCCTGATCGCGGAAGGGTGCGGGAGGCAGGCGCCGGCGGCAGTCGAGCCAGCACCGAAGGCAGCTCGCAAGCGCAAGGCAGCGGCGTAGGGGCCCGGGGCAGCGGCGGTGCCCACGGTCTCTGGTGCGTGTACTTGGAGGGTGAGGCGCTCCATCAGCCGCCGAGGTCGATCTCTGCGGCGGCCTCCGCGGCGCCCGGCTCGCAGCGGACGGTGAAGCCCAGCTTGGTGGCGACGTGGATCATGGCGCCGTTGTCGGGAAGCATCGTGGCGATCACGCGGCGCATCCCCTCGCGGCGTGCGACGTCGACGATGCGTCGCAGGACCTCGGTACCGAGGCCGCGGCCTTGCCAGTCGTCCCGCACGAGGAGCGCGAACTCGGCGTCGTCGTGCCGCGCGCGGCGGCCGAGACGCCCGACGGCCACGATCTCCGCCGTCCCGCCTGCCGGCCGGTGCTCGACGACGAGCGCGATGTCGCGGTCGTAGTCGGAGAAGCACACGCGAATGAGGCGCTCGTGCGTCGTGCGATGGTCGAGGCGCAGGGGCGCGAGGTAGCGCTGGCGCACGCTGCTCTCCCCGAGGGAGCGATGGAAGGCCACGAGCAGGCCCTCGTCCTCGGGACGAATCGGGCGCACGACGAGGCTCGTGCCGTCGGCGAGGAGGTGGGCGCCGACGTACTGGGTGGGGTAGGGGCGAATGGCGGCGCGGGGCAGGTCCTCGCGGCGCATCGAGGCGTCGTGCAGGACGACGCGCGCGTCGAGGGCGAGCAGGCCGTCGGGCGAGGCGAGCAGCGGGTTGATGTCGAGCTCCTTGATCCACGGCTGCTCGACGACGAGATCGGAGAAGCGGACGAGCAGCTCCTCGAGCGCGCCGAGCGGGACGGGCTTCTGACCGCGCACGCCCGCGAGCGCGCGGTGGATCTTCGTCTGCTCCATCAAGCGGCGCGCGAGCGTCCGGTTGAGCGGCGGCAGCGCGAGGGCGCGATCGCGGAAGATCTCGACGAGCTGACCGCCCGCGCCGAAGAGCAGCACGGGCCCGAACTGCGCGTCGAGCGAGGCGCCCAGGATCAATTCGAAGGCGCCCGCGCCTCCGCGCGCCATCGGCTGCACGGTGACGCCGAGGAAGTGCTGTGCGCCGGCGCGCTCGGTCACGGCGGCGCGGATGGCGTCGAAGGCGCGCTCGACGGCGCCTTCGTCCGCGACGCCCAGCTTGACGCCGCCGACGTCGGTCTTGTGCGTGAGCGTCCGCGAGTACAGCTTGACGGCCACCGGGAAGCCGATGGCTGTGGCGGCGGCGCGCGCCTCGGCGGCCGTCGCCGCGGCGCGCGTGTCGGTCGTCGGGATGCCGTACGCCGCGAGGAGGCGCTTCGACTCGACCTCGTCGAGGAGCGTGCGGCCGGCGGCGCGCGCCTCCTCGATGACGGCGGAGGCAACCGTGACGTCCGTCTTCCCTTCCTGGCCGGCCGTGGGCGTCTCGTAGAGCGCCCGCAGCGCGTACGAGGAGCGCCACATGTCGCAGAACGCGCGCGCCGCCGAGTCGGGGAACTCGAACGTCGGGATGTTGGCGCGGTTGAGCACGTCGACGCCCGCCGCGACCTGCGCGCCGCCCATCCAGCTCGCGAGCACCGGCTTGCCTTCGATCTTCGCGTAGCGCGTGAGCGCCTGCGCGGTCAGCGTCGGATCGGTCATGTCCTGCGGCGTCAGCACGACGAGCAGGCCGTCGTTGTCGGGGTCGCCGGCCGCGATCTCGAGCGCGCCCGCGTAGCGCGCCGGATCGGCGTCCCCGAGCACGTCGATGGGGTTGCCGTGGCTCCAGGCCGCGGGCAGGAGCGCGTCGAGCTTGGCGCGCGTCGCCTCCGACAGCGGCGCGAGCTCGCCGCCGTGGGTGATAAGCGCGTCCGTCGCGAGGACGCCGGGACCGCCCGCGTTCGTGACGACGCACAGGCGCGGGCCGCGCGGCCGTGGCTGCTTGCCGAGCACCTCGGCCATGTCGAAGACGTCGCCGATCTGGGTCACGCGCAGGATGCCCACGCGGCGGAAGGCGGCGTCGAGGACCTCGTCGGAGCCCGTGAGCGCGCCCGTGTGCGAGGCCGCCGCGCGCGCCGCGGCCGCCGTCCGTCCCGCCTTGATGACGATGATCGGCTTCGAGAGCGCGACCTCGCGCGCCGCCGAGAGGAACCCGCGCGCGTCGTCGCCGATCGACTCCATGTAAAGAACGATCGAGCGCGTGCGCGGATCGTTGCCGAAGTGATCGATGAGATCGCCCCAGCTTACGTCGAGCATCGTCCCCAGCGACACGAACGCCGAGAAGCCGAGCTGCACCTTCAGGCTCCAGTCGAGGATCGCCGTGAGCAGCGCGCCGCTCTGGCTCAGGAAGGCCACGTCGCCGGGACGGGCCATGCCGGCCGCGAAGGTGGCGTTGAGGCCGCTCGTCGGGCTCATGACGCCGAGGCAGTTGGGGCCGATGAGCCTCATGTGCCCCCGGCGCGCCTCGGCGAGCGCGCGCCGCTCGAGGTCGGCCCCCGCGGCGCCGACCTCGCGGAAGCCCGCCGATATGATGACGGCGGCCGGGATGCCCAGATCGGCGCACTGACCGACGATCCCGGGCACCGCCGTCGCGGGCGTGACGATCACCGCGAGGTCGATCTTGGCCGGGACGTCGGCCAGCGTCGGGTAGGCCTTGATGCCGAGGACGCTGGCGCGCTTGGGATTGACGGGGAACACCGTGCCACCGAAGGGGCTGCCGATGAGGTTCCAGAGGATCGTCCTCCCGACGCTGCCTGCCACCTCGGTGGCGCCCACGACGGCCACGATCTGGGGCGAGAAGAAGACGTCGAGCGGCTGTCGCTCTTGGCGCAGCAGATCGTGCGAGGAGTCCGGGCGCCCGTCGACGGCCATGGAAGTCTCTGGCCTCCTCACCTGACCCGGTGCGCGAGCTCGGTCGAAAGATCGGTACCCGGGCCGTGACACACGGCGCACGACTCCTCGCCGGCGCTGCTCGTCATGATGTCGATGTGCGCGCTCTCGGCGACCGAGTCGTGACAGCTGCCGCAGGCCATCGTCCAGGAGCGCGCAGGGACCGTGGCCGCCGTCGGGTGGCTCCGATCCGCGGGCGACTGCCAGGCGTCGCTCGCGCCGTGGCAGGCGCGGCAGCTCTTGACGCCCGCGGGCATCGCGGGGAACTCGACGTCGGAGAACGACACGACGCCGAAGTTGTTGGGATACGCGCCAGCGCCGAAGCCGACGACGCCGTAGGTGGCCGCGTCGGGCAGGTCGCTGCCGCGGTGGATCTTGTGCAGCATCGAGCGGAACTCCGCCGACAGGCGCGGCGTCGCGGGCGCGGCCGCGGCAACGTAGCGCGGGCGGTCCTCCATGCCCGCGCCGCCGTGGCAGAGCAGGCACGTCTCGAGGCCGCGCCGGCTGCCGCCGTGTGCGTAGACGTCGACGTGGCACGACTGGCAGGTCGCGCCCGAGGAGACGATCGCGGCGGGCGCGATCGTCGTGGCCGTCCCCACGAGGAAGTCGACCGTCGCGGGCGGCGACGTCGCGCGGTAGCTGTTCATCTCGCCGTTGAGCGCGAGGCTGAGCGTGCGCGAGCCCCAGACCCCGACGGTGTACGTGCCGGGCACGAGCGGCAGACCCTTCCACTTGCCGACGTCCTGGCCGAGATCGGGCGAGTCGTTGAGCGGCGGACCGTAGACGGCCGGCACGACGAAGTCGGTCGTGTAGGTCGCGAGCACGGCGGCGCCCGCGCCGAACTCGGTGACCTCCGAGATCGTGCCTGTCGCCGCCGCGAGCGTGTAGTCCGTGTTGAGCACCTTCGCCGCGAGGATCACCTTCGTGACCGCCGCCGCGGCGGCGTGCGCGACGCGCAAGCCTGGCTGGTAGCCCGCCGTAGCCGCGGCCGCGAACCACAGGCGGTTGCCCTCGACCAGCTGGACGCGCAGGTACTCCGCGGCGCCCGCGACACCGTCGTCGACGACGATGTAGTCGTTGCGCAGGAACCCTGTCGACGACGCGACGTCGACGAAGTTCTGCAGCGCGGGCGCCGCCGCGAGGAGCGTCGTCGCGACGCCCGTCGCAGTGCGCACGAAGACCGTGGGGACGGCGCCCGTGACGTTCCACACGGGCGTGCGTGCCGTCGTGAAGACATCGCCCGTCGTCGCCGTCGAGGCGCCGAGCGGCTCGAGGTTGACGACGTCGGGCACGTCGACGTTCCACGGCGGCGCGCCCGCGAGCACGGCCGCCGGGATCGTCGCGCTCAAGAGGAGGTTGCGGTTCGTCGTCGGCCCCGTGACGACGACGCTGAGCGACGGGACGCTCGCCGTCGGGATCGCGCCGCCGCTGTCGTCCGCGAGGTTGAGCGTGAGCGCGAGCTTCTCGCCGACGTCGAGCTTGCCGTTGCCGTTCGACGCGCCGGCCTCGTGGACGTTGGTGACGGCGACGTTGAACCCGGGGTTGAACGTCGGATCGAGCATGGGATGCACGTG
>DATKFB010000112.1:0-4071 GCA_035544435.1 Polyangia bacterium | reverse complement strand
GCCTCGGCGAGGTCCTCGGACGGCTTGGGGACGTTGGCGAGGAAGACGGCGGCGTAGCCGGACAGCGTCGTCGCGGGCAGCTCGTCGGGCAGCCCCGTCGTGATCGAGAAGCCGGCGCCGCCCGCGCGCAGCGCCGCCTCGAGGAAGAAGGTCTCGTCCTCGGTGCGCACCGTGCGCGGGTCGCCGTCGACGACGAAGACGCGCAGGCCGCGCGAGACCTCGACGCGCGCGCGCCGGCGATCGTCGAGCGTGAACAGATCGTGGTCGATCTCGACCTCGGCGTCGTGGGCCGTGCCGCCGCCCATGAGCGTGTGCAAGCTGGACAGGAAGCGCTTGCGCGCGCGTCCGCGCGGCGGCAGGTCCACGAAGCCGCGCGCGACGTCGGCGCCGTCGAGACGGAGCGTGAGGCCGAGCTTGCGCACGGGCTCGTCGGAGAAGTTCACGATCTCGGCGACGACCGCCAGGCCCTGGGCGCCCTGCTCGGGCGCGGGCTCGGCCGAGAGCGCGACGATGGCCCGGTTGTTCCAAGCGCCGCCGACGTCGAGGATGATGACGGCGGGGCCGCCCGCGGCGCGCTCCGGGGCAGCGCCCTCCCAGCCCGTGGCCTGCAGATCGGTGACGACGTAGATGACGCGATCGGCGTGTGGCGAGCCCGCGAGGATCTGCGTCGCGCGGCGCAGCGCGCCCGCGAAGTCGGCGACGCGCGCCGAGCACGCGGCGGCGTCGAGCGCGCCCAGCACGCGACCGCGGTCGTTCGACGGCTCGGCGACGGGCGCGGGCGTGCCCTCCGACGCGAGGACGAGCGCGACGTCGGAGTCGCCCGAAAGGCTCTCGAGGAGCGACCGAGCGCGCGCGCGGGCGAGCTGGAAGACCGGCTCGCCGCCCGCCGCCGAGAGGCGCCGCAGGCTCGCCGAGTCGTCGAGCACGATGACGGCGCTCTGCGAGCGCGCCGCCGCCGCGGGCAGGTCGGAGCGGATCTCGGCGAAGGGGCGCGCGAAGGCGAGCGGCAGCGCCGCCGCGACGAGCGTGCGCAGCAGCAGGAGGAGGACCTCCCGCAGCCGCCTGCGCGCCGAGACCTCGCGCTCCGCGCGCAGCAGGAGCTCCATGGCCGGGAAGGCGACGGGGCGCGCGCGGCGCCGCCCGATGCGGTGGATGAGCCAGGGCAGGGCGGCCGCCAGCAGGCCGAGGAGCACAGACGGCGCGACGAAGTGCAGGGGCATGCTCAACGCCTCGCGCGCCCGCGGTCGAAGAGGAAGGACCGCAGCACCTCGGCGGGGGGCGTCGCCGTCGTCGCGAAGCGATACTCGACGCCGGCCTCGAGGCAGGCGAGCCGCCAGCGCTCGCGCAGCGCGAGCGACTCGCGCGCGAACGAGGCCGCGAGATCGCGCGGATCGACGAGGAGGCGCCGCACGTCGTCGGGCTCGACGCCCGCGAACTCCGTGAGCTCCTCGAACGGCAGCTCGACCTCGTCAGGGTCGAGCAGGTGGAAGAGCGCGACGTCGTGCCCGCGCGAGCGCAGCTGGCGCAGGCGATTGCCGAGCCCGTCCGCGCCCTCGGGCGCGTCGAGCAGGTCCGTCATGAGGACGATGAGGCTGCGCCGGTCGGCGAGCTCGCCCACGTGCGCGAGCGCGCGCCCGGGCTGAGTGCGCCCCGCGGCGTAGGCGCCCTCGAGGGCTAGCAGGAGATCGCGGATGTGCCCGCCGCGCGTGCGCGGCGGCAGGTACTGCCGCGTGCGCTCGTCGAAGACGATGAGCCCGGCCGGGTCGCCCTGTTGCGCCAGGAGGTAGCCGAGCGCGGCCGCGAGGTAGCTCGCGTACTCGAGCTTCGAGACGCCGCTCCGCTTGTAGCCCATCGACGCCGAGGCGTCGACGAGCAAGAACGTGCGCATCTCCGTCTCGTCCTCGAAGCGCTTGATGTAGTAGCGCTCGACGCGCGCGACGGCCTTCCAGTCCATGTGCCGCAGATCGTCGCCGGGCGCATACTCCTTGTGCTCGGCGAACTCTATCGAGGTGCCGGCGTGCGGGTTGTGGTGCATGCCCGCGAACGCGCCCTCGACGATGACGCGCGCGCGCAGCGACATCGAGGCCAGGCGCGCCAGGTCGGTGGGATCGAGCGCGAGCGCGGCGGGCCTTCCGTCCTCCCCGGCGGCGTCGGACATGCGCTAGGCCGGCTTGACCATGTCGAGCAGGCGCGCCACGAGGGACGCCGCCTTGAGCCCGTCGGCCTCGGCGTGAAAGTTCGGCAGCAGGCGGTGGACGAGCACGGGCGTCGCGAGCGCCCGGACGTCCTCGATCGACGCCGCGTAGCGCCCGGCGAGGATGGCGCGCGCCTTGGCGGCCAGCACGAGGTACTGCGACGCGCGCGGGCCGGCGCCCCAGGCGACGTACTTCTGGACGAGCTCGGGCGCGCTCGCGTCAGCGGGCCGGCTCGCGCGGCACAGAGCGACGGCGTGCGCGACGACGTGCGGCGCCGCCGGCACGCGCAGCACGAGCTCTTGCAGCTGCATGATCCGCTCGGGCGAGAGCACGCGGCGCAACGTCGGGTGGTACGCCGTCGTCATCTGGTTGACGATGCGCACCTCCTCCTCCTCGGTGGGGTAGCCCACGTCGATCTGGAACATGAACCGATCGAGCTGCGCCTCGGGCAGGGGATACGTGCCCTCCTGCTCGATGGGGTTTTGCGTCGCGAATACGAGGAACGGCGGCGGCAGCTCGTACGTTTGTCCGCCGGCCGATACGCGGTGCTCCTGCATCGACTGCAAGAGGGCGGCCTGCGTCTTGGGCGGCGTCCGGTTGATCTCGTCGGCGAGGATGACGTTCGCGAAGATAGGCCCGGGCACGAAGCGGAAGACGCGCCGGCCCGTCGCGCGATCCTCCTCGAGCACGTCGGTGCCCGTGATGTCGGAAGGCATGAGGTCGGGCGTGAACTGGATGCGGCCGAAGGACAGCGCCAGCACCTCCGAGAGCGTCTGGATGAGCAGCGTCTTCGCGAGGCCGGGAACGCCGACGAACAGGCAGTGACCGCGCGCGAACAGCGCGATGAGGAGGTGATCGATGACGGCCTCTTGCCCGACGATGCGCTTGCCGATTTCGGCGGCGATCGCGCGTCTCGCCTCCGCCATTTCATGCACGGCCGCCAGATCGCGGTCCGGACCGCCCCCGCGGGGCAATTCATTCGCGGAGCTCACGGTGGCGTCAGTCGCGACGGGGAAGGGGCCACTCGGCACCCCGCCAGGATGCCACGCGCGCGCGCGGCTTGCCACGGCCGCTCGCCCGTCGCGGTTTTTTGTGCATTCCGGGCCCGCGGCGCCGTTGGGAGGCCGCCGCCGGGCCGCTCGTCGAAAGGACTTTCGCCGAGCCGGCCGAGGTCGCAGGATGGAAGGCATGACGAGACCGTCCTTCTTGCGTTCGCCCGTGCGACAGCCGGGCCTCGCGGGCGCGCTGATCGTCGCGGCCGCCGTGAGCCTGGCCCCAGCGGCGCGCGCCGACGTGTGGAGCGCCTTCAAGGGGCGCATCTTCGTGAGCGACGCCGAGTTCGGCAGCGGCTACTCGACAGACGCCGCAATGATCGCGGCGGTCAAGAAGCAGTCGAAGAGCGTCATCAAGAGCGCGGGGGGAACGGGCGGTTCCTGGACGCTGAACCTCGCGGTCTTCCTCAAGGAGGCCGCGGGCGCGAACAAGATCAACATCGTCTACTACGACGTGAGCGCGAAGCCGCGCGAGCAGGTGAACTTCAGCGAGGTCGACGTCAAGCCCGACCAGAAGATGGTAGAGCTGAACGGCATCGCGCTCTCGTCGGATCTCGGCTTCGTGAAGGGTCACAAGTACGACGTCCTCGCCACGCGCATTGTCGGCGGCAAGGAGAAGGTCTACGCCAAGACGACGATGACGCTGAAGTGATCGCGACGCGGAATCGAGCGGCGGCGGTCCTCGCGCGGGCCGCGCCGCTCGCCGTGTGGCTCGCGCTCGGCGGCTGCGCGCGCCCGCCGCGCCTCGAAGGCGTCGCGCGCGGGGCGGCTGCTTATTGGGATCCCGCGCGGCCGCTCGCCGAGCGCGTCTCCGATCTCGTCGC
>DATKFB010000111.1:0-11410 GCA_035544435.1 Polyangia bacterium | reverse complement strand
TCTCTGGTAAGTAAGGGGGGACCGCCCGGCGGCCTCCGCCGGCGGTTGCTCGGCAACGTCCGTCTGCCGCCTCTGCATCCGCCCTTGCACCCGCTCCTCGCAGCGGCGAAGCCGCGTCGAGGAGCCACTCAGCGATCCGATCTATTCGTCGGCGGAGATGGCGGCGGCCTGGACGGGCGGCTGCACGATGGGCGGGTTCGGGATCTCGTCGGCCTCGAGCTCGTCGACGTGCACCGACAGGCGCTTGTAGGCGCCGAGGCCCGTGCCGGCCGGGATGAGGCGGCCCATGATGACGTTCTCCTTGAGGCCGCGGAGGTAGTCGACCTTGCCCTGGACGGCGGCTTCGGTGAGCACCTTCGTGGTCTCCTGGAACGACGACGCCGAGATGAAGCTCTCGGTCGACAGCGACGCCTTCGTGATGCCGAGGAGCAAGGGCTCGCCCTGGGCCGGCTTGGCGCCGCGGCCGAGGACCCGCTCGTTCTCCTCCTCGAAGACGTACTTCTCGACGTGCTCGTCGACGAGGAAGCCCGTGTCGCCCACGTCGATGACGCGAATGCGACGGAGCATCTGGCGCACGATCGTCTCGATGTGCTTGTCGTTGATCTTAACGCCCTGGAGCCGGTAGACCTCCTGGACCTCATCGACCAGGTACTTGGCGAGGGCCTTCTCGCCGAGGACCTTGAGGATGTCGTGCGGGTTGGCGGCGCCGTCCATGAGCGGCTCGCCCGCGCGGATCTTGTCGCCCTCGCGCACGGCGAGGTGCTTGCCCTTGGAGATGAGGTACTCCTTGGCGTCGCCGCGCTCGGGCGTGACGAGCACCTTGCGCTTGCCTTTGGTGTCCTTGCCGAAGCTCACCGTGCCGTCGATCTCGGCGATGACGGCGTGCTCCTTCGGCTTGCGCGACTCGAAGAGCTCGGCCACGCGCGGCAGGCCGCCCGTGATGTCCTTCGTCTTCGTCGTCTCGCGCGGGATGCGCGCGATGATGTCGCCGGCCTCTATGCGGTCACCCTCGGCCACGGCGATCGTCGAGCCGACGGGCAGGAAGTACCGCGCGTCGTTCTCGCCGCTCGGGATCTTGAGCGTCTTGCCGTGCTCGTCCTTGAGCGAAATGCGCGGGCGCAGCTCGGCGTCCTTCGACTCCGTGATGCTCTTGCGCGACAGGCCCGTGACCTCGTCGAGCTGCTCGCTCATCGTGACGCCCTCGATGACGTCGCCGAACTTCACGACGCCCGTGACCTCCGTGAGGATCGGCACCGAGAACGGATCCCACTCCGAGAGGAGCTGACCCGGCTTGACGTGCTGACCGTTCCCGAAGAACAGCTTCGCGCCGTACGTGAGCCCGTAGCGCTCGCGCTCGCGTCCCGTCTCGTCTTGCACGACGAGCTCGCCGTGCCGGTTCATGACGATCCAGTACTTGTCGCGCTTGACGAGCTCCGTGCCCTCGATCTTGACGATGCCGTCGTAGCGCGCCTCGAGCTGTGACTGCTCGGTGCGCACCTGGCCGACACCGCCGATGTGGAACGTGCGCATCGTGAGCTGCGTACCCGGCTCGCCGATCGACTGCGCCGCGATGACGCCCACGGCCTCGCCGATGTTGACCATGTGCCCGCGCGCGAGGTCGCGCCCGTAGCACAACACGCAGATGCCGCGCCGGGTCTCGCAGGTGAGCACCGAGCGGATCTTGACCTTGTCGATGCCCGCGTCCTCGATGATGCGGACCTTCTCCTCGGTGATCTCGTCGCTTGCCTGCACGAGCACCTCGCCCGTGTACGGGTCGAAGATGTCGTCGGTCGCGACGCGGCCGAGGATGCGGTCGCCGAGCTTCTCGATGATCTCGCCGCCCTCGACGAGCGCGCCGAGCTCGATGCCGTCGATCGTGCCGCAGTCGTACTCGGCGATGATGCAGTCCTGCGCGACGTCGACGAGACGGCGCGTGAGGTACCCCGAGTTGGCGGTCTTCAAGGCCGTGTCGGCCAACCCCTTGCGCGCGCCGTGCGTCGAGATGAAGTACTGGAGGACCGAGAGCCCCTCGCGGAAGTTCGTCGTGATGGGCGTCTCGATGATCTCGCCCGACGGCTTGGCCATGAGGCCACGCATGCCGGCCAGCTGCCTGATCTGCTGGGCCGAGCCGCGCGCGCCCGAGTCCGCCATGATGTAGATCGGGTTGAACGACGGGCTGCGGCGCTTCTCGCCGGTCTCGTCGTTGAGGATCTCCTCGCTCCCGATCTCGTTCATCATTTCTTCGGCGATCTGCTCCGAGACCTGCGCCCAGATGTCGACGACCTTGTTGTAGCGCTCGCCGTCGGTGATGAGACCCTCGGTGTACTGCTCCTCGATCTCCTGGACGTCCTTCTTGGCCGCCTCGAGCAGCGGCACCTTGCGGGCCGGGATGAGCAGATCGTCGACGCAGATCGAGATGCCCGCACGCGTCGCGAAGGCGTACCCGAGCGACCGCAGCTTGTCGGCAAGGAGGACGGTCTCCTTCTGGCCGCACGCGCGGTAGCAGCTGTCGATGAGGTCGCCGAGCTGCTTCTTACCCATCGTCCGGTTGACGATCTTGAAGGGCAGCTGCTTCGGCACGATCTCGTACATGAGGACGCGGCCCACCGTCGTCGCGACGATGGAACGCTCGCCGTTCTCGCCGTAGGTGCGCACGCGGATGGCGGCCTGCAGGTCGAGCTCGCCGTGGTCGTACGCCATGCGCACCTCCTCGGGCGAGGAGTACACGCCGTGCATCTTGTTGGCCGGGATCTTCTCCGGCTTGGCCTCGGCGCCCTTGTCGCCCTTCTTCTTCGCGTCCTCGTCGCGCCCGTGCGGGTACTCGCCCTTGGCGAAGATGCGCTCGCGCGTCATGTAGTAGAGCCCGAGCACGATGTCCTGCGACGGCAGGATGATCGGGCGCCCGTTGGCGGGGCTGAGGATGTTGTTGGTCGACATCATCAGCACGCGCGCTTCCATCTGCGCCTCCAGCGACAGCGGAACGTGCACGGCCATCTGATCGCCGTCGAAGTCGGCGTTGAACGCCGCGCAGACGAGCGGGTGGAGCTGGATGGCCTTGCCTTCGATGAGCATGGGCTCGAAGGCCTGGATGCCCAGGCGGTGCAGCGTGGGCGCACGATTCAGGAGAATCGGGTGCTCCTTGATGACCTCCTCGAGGATGTCCCACACCTCGGGGCGCTCCTTCTCGACGAGCTTCTTGGCGCTCTTGATGGTCGTCACGAGCCCGCGCTCTTCGAGTTTGTTGTAGATGAACGGCTTGAACAGCTCGAGCGCCATCTTCTTGGGCAGGCCGCACTGGTGCAGCTTGAGCTCGGGGCCCACGACGATGACCGAGCGGCCCGAGTAGTCGACGCGCTTGCCGAGCAGGTTCTGCCTGAAGCGCCCCTGCTTGCCCTTGAGCATGTCGGAGAGCGACTTGAGCGGACGCTTGTTGGGGCCGGTGATCGTCTTGCCACGCCGGCCGTTGTCGAAGAGGGCGTCGACCGCCTCCTGCAGCATGCGCTTCTCGTTCCGGATGATGATCTCCGGCGCGTTGAGCTCCTGCAATCTCTTGAGGCGGTTGTTGCGGTTGATGACGCGCCGGTAGAGGTCGTTGAGGTCCGACGTTGCGAAGCGGCCGCCGTCGAGCGGCACGAGCGGGCGCAGGTCGGGCGGGATCACGGGGATCACGTCCAACATCATCCATTCGGGCTTGTTGCCGGATTCGCGGAACGCGTCGACGACCTTGAGGCGCTTTGAGAGCTTCTTGCGCTTGGCCTCGCTCGTCGCCTCGCGCATCTCGGCGCGCAGCTGCTCGGACAGGGAGTGGACGTCGATGTACTTCAAGAGGTCGCGGATCGACTCGGCGCCCATGCCGGCCGCGAAGGCCTCGTCGCCGAACTCCTCGACGGCCTTCATGTAGCGCTCCTCGGTGAGGAGCTCGCCGCGCTGGAGCCCCGTCTCCTTGGGGTCCGTGACGACGTACGATTCGCAGTAGAGGATCTTCTCGAGATCCTTGAGCGTGATGTCGAGCAGGTTGCCGATGCGCGACGGCAGCGACTTCAGGAACCAAATGGGCGCGACGGGCGTCGCGAGGTTGATGTGCCCGAGGCGCTCGCGACGCACCTTCGACTGGATGACTTCGACGCCGCACTTCTCGCAGACGATCCCGCGGTGCTTCATGCGCTTGTACTTACCGCAGTTGCACTCGTAGTCCTTCACTGGCCCAAAGATCTTCGCGCAGAAGAGGCCGTCCCGCTCCGGCTTGAACGTCCGGTAGTTGATGGTCTCCGGCTTCTTCACCTCGCCGTGCGACCACTCGCGGATCTTCTCGGGCGACGCCAGCGAAATGCGGATCGCCGAGAACGACAGCGGATCTTTCGGCTTCTCGAAGAAATTGAAGATGTCTTTCATCTTGCCCCTGTGTTTTTCCGGACCGTTGACTGTGACTTAGCTTTTTCGAAATTCAACTCGGCTCGGCGTTACTCGCCGCCGAGCTCGCTCGCCGTGGCAGCCGCGGGAGCGGCCGAAGCCGCGCTGGCGCTGACCTTGGCGGCCACCTCGCGCGCCATGAGCTCGAGGGTCGACTCCTGCTTGCGCGGGGCGTTCGGATCCTCGATGAGCTCGACGTTGAGGCAGAGCGACTGCAGCTCCTTGAGGAGCACGTTGAATGACTCCGGCAGACCGGACTCGAGGACGTGCTCGCCCTTGACGATCGCTTCGTACATCCGCGTGCGCCCGATCACGTCGTCGGACTTCACGGTGAGGAACTCCTGCAGGCCGTAGGCGGCGCCGTACGCCTCCATGGCCCAGACCTCCATCTCGCCGAGCCGCTGCCCGCCGAACTGCGCCTTACCGCCCAGCGGCTGCTGGGTGACGAGCGAGTACGGCCCGATCGACCGCGCGTGGATCTTGTCGTCGACGAGGTGGTGGAGCTTGAGCATGTACATGACGCCCACGGTGACGTCGTGGTCGAAGGC
Source organism: Polyangia bacterium (assembly GCA_035544435.1). Classification (GTDB taxonomy): domain Bacteria; phylum Myxococcota_A; class Polyangia; order Fen-1088; family Fen-1088; genus DASZFV01. The sequence goes on along the minus strand of DATKFB010000111.1, from coordinate 6,452 downwards.
CTCGCCCGACTTGCCGTCGAAGAGCGTGGCCTGGCCGTTGGTCGCGAGGCCGGCCTGCGTGAGCAGCGCCTTGATGTCGACCTCCTTGGCGCCGTCGAAGACCGGCGTCGCAAGGTGCACGCCCTCGCGCACCGTGCGCGCAAAGCGCAGCAGGCCCTTGTCGTCGAGCTCATCGAGCAGCTTGGTCTGGTGCTCCTCGGTGAAGATCTTCTTGAGCTTGGCGCGCAGGCCGTCACCGGTCCACTCGCGCTGCACCATCTCGTCGATCTGCTTGCCGAGGTAAAGCGCCGCGCCCCCAAGGTGCGTCTCGAGGATCTGGCCGACGTTCATGCGCGACGGCACGCCGAGCGGGTTGAGCACGATCCCGACGGGCGACCCGTCGGCGAGGAAGGGCATGTCCTCCTCGGGCAGCACGCGCGAGACGACGCCCTTGTTGCCGTGACGTCCGGCCATCTTGTCGCCCACCGACAGCTTGCGCTTGATGGCGACGTAGACCTTGACCATCTTGATGACGCCCGGCGGGAGCTCGTCGCCCTTCGTGAGCTTCGAGATCTTGTCGCGGTAGAGCGCCTCGATGGCCCCGATGTCCTCGGCGAGTTTCGTCGCGAGCTGCTCGAGCTTCTCTTCGGTCTTGCCGGCGCCCTCCTCGACCTGGAGCTCCGACCAGTAGCGCGGCGGGATCTCGTCGAGCGTGGCGTTCTCGATCTTCTGCCCCTTGGCGCAGAGGACCTTACCCTTGTCGTCGACGAGGCGCACGGCCGTCGTCTTGCCAACGAGGAGCTTGCGCATCTTCGCGAAGTACGACTCCGAGACGATCTTCACCTCGTCGCGCTGGTCGGCGAGGAGCTTCTCCTTCTCGGCGTCCTCGATGTCCTTGGCGCGCTCGTCCTTCTCGGTGCCCTTGCGCGAGAAGACCTTGGCGCTGATGACGATGCCCTGCACGCCCGGCGGGACGCGCAGCGAGCTGTCACGCACGTCGCCGGCCTTCTCGCCGAAGATCGCGCGCAGGAGCTTCTCCTCGGGGGAGAGCTGGGTCTCGCCCTTGGGCGTGATCTTGCCGACGAGGATGTCCTGCGGCTTGACCTCGGCGCCGATGCGCACGATGCCCGACTCGTCGAGGTCCTTGAGGGCCTCCTCGCCGACGTTCGGGATGTCGCAGGTGATCTCTTCCTTGCCGAGCTTCGTGTCGCGCGCGACGCACTCGAACTCCTCGATGTGGATCGAGGTGAAGTGGTCGTTCTTGACGAGGTGCTCGGAGACGAGGATCGAGTCCTCGAAGTTGTACCCGCCCCAGGGCATGAAGGCGACGAGCACGTTCTCGCCGAGCGCGAGCTCGCCGCGCTCCGTGGCCGGGCCGTCCGCGATGACCTCGCCCATCTTGACGTGGTCGCCGCGCTCGACGATCGGCTTCTGGTTGATGCACGTGTTCTGGTTCGAGCGCTGGAACTTCGTGAGGTTGTAGATGTCAGGCTTGGCCGACAAGGGATCGCTCTCGCTTTCCGCCGTCGGACGCACGACGATGCGGGTCGCGTCGACCGAGTCGACGACGCCGTCGCGGCGCGCCACCATGGTCACGCCCGAGTCGCGCGCGACGATGCCCTCGATGCCCGTGCCGATGAGCGGCGAGCGCGTGCGGATGAGCGGCACGGCCTGGCGCTGCATGTTCGAGCCCATGAGCGCGCGGTTCGCGTCGTCGTTCTCGAGGAACGGGATGAGCGAGGCCGCCACCGAGACGAGCTGGTTCGGCGACACGTCCATGAGCGTGGCCTCCTCGGCCTTCGCCATCACCGTGTCGGTGTTGTGGCGCGCCGAGATGAGCTCCTCGGTGAACTTGCCCTTCTTGTCGATGAGCGTGTTCGACTGGGCGATGTAGTGCCCCTCCTCCTGCAGGGCCGAGTAGAACTCGACCTTGTCGGTGGTGGCGCCGTTCGTGATCGTCCGGTACGGCGTCTCGATGAAGCCGAACTCGTTGACCCGTGCATACGTCGAGAGCGACGCGATGAGGCCGATGTTCGGGCCTTCCGGCGTCTCGATCGGGCACACGCGGCCGTAGTGCGTGCCGTGGACGTCACGCACCTCGAAGCCGGCGCGCTCGCGCGTGAGGCCGCCCGGCCCGAGGGCCGAGAGGCGCCGCTTGTGCGTGACCTCCGAGAGCGGGTTCGTCTGGTCCATGAACTGCGACAGTTGCGACGAGCCGAAGTACTCCTTGACGACCGCCGACACCGGCTTGGCGTTGATGAGGTCGTGCGGCATGAGCGTCTCGATCTCCTGAGACATGCTCATGCGCTCTTTGATGGCGCGCTCCATGCGGACGAGGCCGATGCGGTACTGGTTCTCCATGAGCTCGCCGACGGCGCGCACACGACGGTTTCCGAGGTGATCGATGTCGTCGATCGACCCCTTGCCGTTCTTGAGATCGATGAGGTAGCGGATCGTCTCGAGGATGTCGCGCTTCGTGAGCACGGTATTCTCGAGCGACTCGTCGAGCTTAAACTTGTAGTTCAGCTTGAGGCGACCGACCTTCGACAGGTCGTAGCGCTCGGCGTTGAAGAACAGGTTGTTGAAGAGGTTCTGGGCCGTCTCGAGCGTGGGCGGATCACCGGGGCGCAGGCGCCGGTAGATCTCCATTATGGCCTCTTCGGGCGACTGGAGCTTGTCGGCGATGAGCGTGTCGCGCAGGTACGACCCGATGTTCAGGTTGTCGATGAAGAGGATCTTGAAATCGCTGATCCCGTGCTCGCGCAGCTCGTCGAGCTTCGACTCCGTGAGCTCCTCGTTGCACTGCAGGATGACCTCGCCCGTCGCCTCGTCGATGACGTCCGTGGCCGCGACCTTGCCCACGAGATCCGAGATCTCGACCGACAGGCGCTCGACGTTCGAGTCCTTGAGCTTCTTGATGGCGAGCTTGGTGAACTTCCGGTTCTTCTTGACGAGGATTTCACGCGAGTCCGGGTGACGGATGTCGCGGCTCGCGCGCTGGCCGGGCAGGAGGTCGTACTCGATGGACTTCGAATACTTCTTGCCCTCCTCGAGGAAGACGGTCTCGGTGTCGTAGTAGTAGTTGAGCAGCTCCTCGGTCGAGTAGCCGAGGGCCCGCAGTAGCACCGTCGCGTGCAGCTTGCGCCGGCGATCGATGCGCACGTAGAGCAGGTCCTTGGGGTCGAACTCGAAGTCGAGCCAGGAGCCGCGGTACGGGATGATGCGGGCGCTGTAAAGCAGCTTGCCCGACGAGTGCGTCTTGCCCTTGTCGTGATCGTAGAAGACACCGGGGCTTCGATGCAGCTGACTGACGACGACCCTTTCGGTGCCGTTGATGATGAACGTGCCGTTGTCCGTCATGAGCGGGATCTCTCCGAAGAAGACCTCCTGCTCCTTGACGTCGCGGATCGACTGCGAGCCGGTCTCCTCGTTCGTGTCCCACACGACGAGGCGGACGATGACCTTGATGGGCGCCGCGAAGGTCATGCCGCGCTGGCGGCACTCGTCGACGTCGTACTTCGGCTTGTCGAGCGTGTACGACACGAACTCCAGCGACGAGGTCTCCGAAAAATCCTTGATCGGGAAGACGCTCTTGAAGACGCCCTGCAGCCCGACGTCCTCCCGCTTCTCGATCGCGATGTCCTTCTGCAGAAACTTTTCATAGCTCTGCTTCTGAATGTCGATGAGGTTCGGGATGTCGATGATCTTCGCGATCTTCGCGAAGGTCCGTCGAGCCCTGAAGTTGTTCATGATCACGGGAGACGCCATCTAGACTCCTTACGCAAAACCGAACCCAAAGACGTGCGGCCGAAGCTCCGCCGTGGCCCGCAATGTGAATTGCCGGGCCCGCGAAACTCCGATCTTTGTCGAATACGTTGTCGTAGCGATGTGATGTTACGGAGACCTGGAACTACTTGACGTCCACCTTGGCACCGGCCTCGACGAGCTTCTTCTTGATCGTCTCGGCGTCGGCCTTGGACACGCCGTCCTTGACCACCTTCGGGGCGCCGTCGACCATGTCCTTGGCCTCCTTGAGGCCGAGGTTGGTGACCTCGCGGACCGCCTTGATGACGCCTATCTTGTTCGCGCCCGCCTCGAGGAGGGTGACGGTGAACTCGGTCTGCTCGGCGGCCGGAGCCGCCGCGCCGCCACCAGCCGCCGCGCCCGGGGCTGCCGCCACGGCCACGGGAGCCGCCTTGACGCCCCACTTGTCCTCGAGCTCCTTCGTGAGCCCTGCGAGATCCAGGACGGACATCTTGGAAAGAAAGTCGACAACCTGCTCTTTCGTCACATCGGCCATATCGATACTCCTTGGGGTTCGTTCTAACGCTCAGCTGTTTTCAAAATGCCAACGGCCCCCCAGAGACAATCTCTCGAGGGCACGTCCTGTCGAATCGAAGCTCTATTCGCCTCCGCCTTTGCCCAACGCCTGTTCCCGGGCGGCCAGCAGGTACGCGAAGTTCTGCTGCGCGGCGGTCGTGAGCCGGAGGAAGTTCTGAGGCACGGCGAGCAAAGTTGCAAGGAAAGTCGCGCGCAGCTCGTCTTTGCCCGGGAGCTGGGAGAGCGCCTGGACGCCCTGGACGTCGAGGGCCTTGCCGTCGACGTAACCCCCCTTGATGACGAACTTCTCCTCGCCCTTGGCGACCTTGGCGGCGATCTTCGCGGGGACGGCGGGGTCCTCGAAGGAGTACGCGATGGCCGTGGGCCCCGCGAGCAGCTTCTCGATCCCCTCCATGGACGTCCCCTTGACGGCGATGCCCAACAGCGTGTTCTTGACCACCTGGTAGTGGCACCCGCCCAGCCGGAACTCGCGCCGGAGCGTCGTGTCGCTCTTGACGCTGATGCCGCGGAAGTCGGCGAGCACGAGGCTCATCGCCTTCCCGAGGTCGGCCTTGAGCGCCGTGATGTTCTCTTCTTTGACGGTTTTCAGCATGGGAATCCCTGCAATCTCTTATTTGGTCTCGAATTCGGCGACCAGGGGCAGATGGTCGACCTTGATCCCGGGCCCCATTGTCGTCGACAGGGTCACGGACTGCATGTACGTCCCCTTGGCCGACGCCGGCTTGAGGCGCAGGAGGGTCTCGAGCATGACGCGGGCGTTGTCCCTGAGCTTCTCGCCGCCGAACGAGGCCTTGCCGATGCGGGCCTGAACGACGCCAGCCTTCTCGACGCGGAACTCGACGCGGCCGGCCTTGAGCTCGCGCACGGCCTTGGCGACGTCCGTCGTGACCGTGCCCACCTTCGGGTTCGGCATGAGGCCCTTGGGGCCGAGTACGCGGCCCAGGCGGCCCACGAGCCCCATCATGTCGGGCGTGGCGACCATCGAGTCGAAGTCGGTCCAGTTCTCCTTCTGGATCTTCTCGACGAGGTCCTCGGCGCCCACGGCGTCGGCGCCGGCGGCCCTGGCCTCGTTGGCTTTGTCGCCCTTGGCGACGACGACGACGCGCTGGCTCTTGCCCGTGCCGTGCGGCAGCACGACGGCGCCGCGCACCATCTGATCGGCGTGCTTGGGATCGACGCCCAGGCGGACGGCGATGTCGACGCTCTCGTCGAACTTCGCGACCTTCGTCTCTGGGAGGAGCTTGCAGGCCTCCTCGAGCGCGTACTTCTTGCCACGCTCGACCTTCGCCGAGGCGGCTTTGTACTTCTTTCCGTGCTTTGGCATCGTCTCTCTTCCTTTTGTTCGAACGCCTTCGGGAGCGTCCGGCCAATCGAGACCGGGTCGCGCCGTCTGGCGGTCTACCACTCGTTGCGGGCCTGATTGCCCGCCCTCACCTGGTTTAGGTCTCTACGTCAATGCCCATCGATCGCGCTGTTCCCGCGATCGTGCGCATCGCCGCCTCCAGGTCGGTGGTGTTGAGGTCCGGCATCTTCGTCGTGGCAATGTCCTTGAGCTGCTTTTTCGAAATCTTGCCCACCTTGGTCTTGTTGGGCTCCTTCGAGCCCGACCCCGGCTTCTTCTGCGTCGCGAGACCGGCGGCCTTCTTGATGAGGATCGGCGCGGGCGGCGTCTTCGTGATGAACGTGAACGAGCGATCCGAGAAGACGGTGATCTCGACCGGAATCGTGACGTCGTCTTTGGTCTGGGCCTGCGTGCGCGCGTTGAACTGCTTGCAGAACTCCATGATGTTGACGCCGTGCTGACCCAGCGCCGGGCCGATCGGCGGCGACGGGTTGGCCTTCCCGGCGGGAACCTGCAGCTTGATGAACCCTGTTACTTTTTTCATTTTTGAACCTGTATCCCTACGACTTGTCTACGACTTCTCGACTTGGGAGAAATCCAGCTCGACCGGGGTGGCGCGGCCGAAGATCGAGACGTTGACGCGGACCTTCTGCTTCTCCGGCTTGACCTCGACGACGGCGCCCGTGAAGTTGGCGAAGGGGCCGTCGGTGACGCGCACCGTCTCGTTGATCTCGAACGAAACGCGCGGCTTGGGACGCGTTGCGCCCTCGCTCATGGCGACGTTGATGTT
>DATKFB010000110.1:0-8196 GCA_035544435.1 Polyangia bacterium | reverse complement strand
GGGGGGGACGAAGTCCCCACCCGCGAGCGCCGTAGGCGCGTTAGGCTTAGACTAAGACTAGACGATCACACGCGCGTCCGGCGACGTGTGGCGCTCGCCCTCTTTGTCGACGGCGATGCGGGTCTCGATGTGGCGGCGCTGGGCCAGCTCCTCGAAATACTTGCGGATGGCGGGCAGGGCCTGGATGAGACGCTGGAAGTAGTCGCGCGCGAGGAAGAGGATCGTCGACGGCAGCGCGGCCGTCACCGTGGCGCTCGTCGGCTGGTTCGTGAGGAGCGACATCTCGCCGAAGACGTCGCCCGCGCGCAGCCGCGCGAGGGCGAGCTCGCCGCCCCCGGCCTGGCGCTTCGAGACCTCGACCTCGCCCGAGAGCACGACGAAGAGGCCTTGGCCGGCGTCGCCCTCGCGGATGACGACCGTGCCGGCCGCGATCTCGTGGCCGTCGAAGCGGCGGATGAGGTCGAGCTGCTGCTGGTGGTTGAACGGACGGAAGAGGGGCGAGGTCGCGAGCAGATTCTTGAGCAGGCGCTCGCGCGCGAACTTGTCGAGCGCGACGGCCAGCGACGGCACCTCGGCCGTGAGGGCCGCCATGCTCTCGCGCGCGAGCTCGAGGATGTCGGCCTCGTCGACCACCTGGACCGACGCCGTGCGCGGCTGCTGCGTGAGCAGCGACATCTCGCCGAAGAGCGCGCCCTCGTGCAGCCGCCCGCGCTCCACCTGACGCCCGCCTTGCGTCGCGAAGACGCGCACCTGGCCCGTCGCCACGAGATAAAAGGCCACGCCCGGCTCTCCCTCGCGGATGACGAAGTCGCCGTCGACCAGGCGCCGCAGGCGCAGGGCGTTGACGACGGGGCGGAAGACCTCGCGCGGCAGCTCGGAGAAGAACGGCAGCGGCAGGAACTGCTCGGGGTATTGCACGAAGACGGAGAAATCCAGGGCGCGCGTCCGCGCGCGGCTCGCGGCGGCGGCCACGTTGGGCGCCTTCGTCAGGTCGGGGCGCGGCACCTCGGAGTCCATGTCGACGGGCGCCTGCCGCGCTGCGAACTTCGCGAGCGAGGGTGCGCCGTGGGCGTAGAGGCCCGCGAGCGCCTCGACGACTTCGTCGCCGCTCTCGCCGAGCGCCTCGAGCCGCTTGAACGCCACGAGGCCTGGCAGCGCGTGGCCCGAGCGGATGTCGTGCAGCGCGAGCGCGCGGTAGAGCGCCACCGCGCCGTCGCGATCGCCGACGCCCGCGAGCAAGTCCGCAATCTTGAGACGGCTGTCGTAGTCGAGCGGGTTCGACGCGAGGATGTGGTCGTAGGCGGCGAGCGCCGCGCCCACCTCGCCCGCCCGCAAGAGCGTCCGCGCCTCCGCTTTGAGCTCCCCGAGCTTGATGCCCATTGCGTAGACGTTAACTGGAGCGTGAAATGGGATCCAGCGTGCTCGCCGATCACCCGCTCCTCGCCGCCGTTCGCGCGCTGCCGCTCGTCGAGCTCGGCCGCTCGGCCGAGGGGCGACCGATCTTGGGGGCCATCTTCGGGGCCACCCGGCCTGGCGCTGCCGCCGCCGCTCCGCTCCTCGTCGTGGGCGGCGTGCACGGCGATGAGCCGTCGAGCATCGAGGCCGTCGCCGCGCTCGCGCGCAGGGTCTTCGCGGGCGCGGCCCCCACGGCGCCGCTCGTGCTCGTGCCCGCGCTCAACCCTGACGGGCTCGTGCGCGGCGCGAAGAACTCCGCGCGTGACGTCGATCTCAACCGGAACTTCCCCGCCCGCAACTGGCAGGCCGCGCATCCCCCGGGCTACGCCCCGGGCGCCGCGCCGCTCTCCGAGCCCGAGACGCGCCTCCTCGCCGACTTGATCGAAGCGCACGCGTCGCGCGGGGTCGTCGCCGTCCACGCGCCGTTCGCCTGCGTGAACTACGACGGCCCCGCGGCGGCGTGGGCGGCCGCGGTGGCGGCCGCTTGCGGCTGGCCAGCGCGCGAGGACCTCGGCTACCCGACGCCCGGCTCCCTCGGCAGCTGGCTGGGCGTCGACCGCGGCCTTCCCGTCCTGACGCTGGAGCTGCCTCCCGGCCCGCATGCCGCGTTCGGCCAGCAGGCCGCGGCGGCCCTCGACGAGGCCGTCCGTCCCCGCGAATCTCTGAGTGAATCGCTGTGACGGGCGCGCGATTCAGGTAGTATCTAGGGGTAGTCCGGGGTAAAGGTTCTCCCCGGCCGCCCTTGGTATTTTTCCCGGCCCCCTCACCGACCCATGGACAAGGAACTCGAGCGCAGGTTTCTGGAGACGATTTCGCGGACACTGGTCTCCCTGCCGTTCGACCTCAAGATCCTCCTCGAGGCGGTGGCCGACTCCGATCTCGAGCACGAGACGCGCGTGCTCGCGGCGGCCACCGTCGTCCACGTCATCACGCCCAAGGAGGGCAACGTCGATCCGCCCGTGCGCTTCGCGGAGGACGTCGTGCTGCTTCGCCTCGCGCTCGTGAAGATCGCGGCCGAGGGCGGCGAGGGCGCGCCGGCGTTCAAGGAGCGCTTCGCGGAGGACTACGGTCGCCTCGACGAGGAGCTCGAGCTCTTCCGCCAGGTCTTCGGCGCCAACGTCGTCGAGTGGCTCGACAGCCGCTGGGCGACGCTCGGCAAGGCCGTTTACGCCAAGAAGAAGATCCCCGTCTTCGTCGACGACGAGGAGGTCGGCACCTTCCTCTACGACGAGGGGCTGCAGTTCGCCACGAACTACCCCATCACCGAGAAGTCGCTCGCGGGCCGCGTCAAGCAGGTCCAGCCCTTCATCGACCACCTGGCGCGCAAGCGCGATCAGGACAAGAAGAAGATTACGTCCTAGCGGGGTCGTAGGTTGTCCTCCGTGTCTGTTGGAAAGGGCGGCGGGTCGTTCGGCTCGCCAGAGGCGTTGCTCGACGTCGCAGCCGAGATCTCCGTCGCCGGCACGCCGCCGCCGGCCGAGCTCACGGAGGCGGCGCGCGTCGCGGCGCCCATGGCGGCGCAGATCGCGCCGCCGCGCGCGCGCGCCGGCATCGAGGCCGTCATCATGGGCAAGGCGCTCGAGGTCGGCCTGCAGTGGATGCACGACGCGGGCCTGCTGGCCGTCCTCCTGCCGGAGCTCGAGGCCACCGTGGATTTTTCGCAGGAGGCGGGGCGACGGCACAAGGACGTGTGGGAGCACACGAAGCAGGTCGTTCGCCAGTCGGTGCCGAAGCCGGCCGTGCGTTGGGCGGCGCTCCTCCACGACATCGGCAAGGTGCCGACCCGCGTGCTGCTGCCCGACGGACGGGTGACCTTCCACCGGCACGCCGAGGTGGGCGCGCGCATGTGGGACCCGATCGGGCGGCGACTGGCCTTCGACAAGCCGGACCGACAGAAGATCCGCTTCCTCATCCTCCATCACCTGCGCGCCAACGCCTACGAGCCGGCGTGGACCGACGCGGCCGTGCGCCGCTTCGATCACGAGATGGGCGAGACGCTCGACGAGCTGCTCGACCTGTCGCGCGCCGACGTCACGTCGCGGCGGCCGGGGCGGCGGCAAGAGGCGGTGAGCAACATCCACGCGCTCAAGGAGCGCATCCTCGCGATCCGCGAGCTCGACGCGCGCGTGCCGCCGCTGCCGCCCGGCCTCGGCAACGCCATCATGGAGGCGTTCGCGCTGCCGCCGTCGAAGCGCATCGGCGACCTGCGCAAGCTCTGCGAGGACGCCGTCGAGCGCGGCGAGCTCGAAGAGCGCCGCGAAGCCGGCTACTACGTCGACTACCTGCGCGCCTCGGGCCAGACGGCCTGACCTTCGTTCGCGATTCCTAGTCCCAATCGCCTACACCCTCGAGCGGCTCGCCCTTCTCCCAGTGCTCGAGGTTCCGCTTGCGGCGACGCAGCTGGCGGATCCCGTTTCCGAGGAAAACGGCCGAGCCAATGACGGTGAGGGAGACCGCGACGATGGCGGGCAATGGCATGCATGCAGTTTGGACCGCGCTCGGCGCGAATGCCAGACTCTGGCTGTGCCCGAGCTGCCCGACCTCGTTCGTATCGAAGACGAGCTCCAGCGGACCATCGCCGGCAAGCGCGTGGACGCGGCGCGCACGGGCGATCCGCTCGTCTTGCGCGTCATGGTGAGCGAGCCGTTCCCGGGCGTGCTCGTGGGGCGGCGGCTCGAAGAGGTGCGCCGCCGCGGGCATTTCATGCGCTTTTCGCTCGAGGGCGGCCTCGTGCTCGTCATCAACGCCATGCTCGCGGGGCGCTACAAGCTGGTGGCGGCGCCGGGCGATGGCGGCTCCACGCCCAATTCGAAGTCAAAGTCGAAGAAGGATCCGGTCTCGCTCGGTCTCGCGCTGGTCTTCGAGGGCGGGCCCGAGCTGCAATACGTCGACGACAAGCGCATGGGCAAGGTCTACGTCGCGACCGCGGCCGACGAGGCGAAGATCCCGGTGTACGGCAAGCTGGGCGTCGATCCCTTGTCGCCAGATTTCACCCGCGAGGCCTTCGGGGCGCTCATCGCGAAGCGGCGCGACCAGGTGCGCATGTTCCTCATGGACAAGGTCGCCATCGCGTCGATCGGCAACGCCTACGCCGACGAGATCCTGTTCGCGGCGGGACTGCACCCCAAGACCTTCTGCCACAAGCTCGCGCCCGCGCAAATCGATGCGCTCCACGACGCGATCCCGCGCGTGCTCACGGGCGCCATCGCCGAGATTCGGCGACGCGCCGAGCCCATCGACGTCAAGGTGCGCGACTTCCTCGCCGTGCGCGGACGCGACGGCAAGCCGTGCCGCGTCTGCGGCACGACGATCCGCGCCGTTCGCGTGGGCGACGGTGACGCCTGCTTTTGCCCCGCGTGCCAGCCAGCCGCGCGCAAGCTCTTCGTCGACTGGAGCAAGCTGCCGCGGAACTAGCCGGCGGAGCGCGTGAGGGCGTAGAGCATGACGGCGGCGGCGGTCGCGACGTTGAGGGAGTCGGCGCCCGTCGAGGTCGACATGGGGATCGTGACGCTCGCGTGGCAGCGCATGACGGCGCCGGGCGACAGTCCCGGCCCCTCGGCACCGAGGAGGAGCGCCCAGCGGTCTGGCGGCGCGAAGCGCGGTAGCGGCGTCGCGCCGGGCGAGAGCACGGCGGCCATGAGGGAGAAGCCCAGCTTGCGCAGGACGTCCAGGTCTTCGGGCCAGCTGGCCAGGCGCACGACGGGCAGATCGAACACGGCGCCGAGCGAGACGCGGATAGCCTTGCGGTAGAAGGGATCGGCGCAATGGGGCGATAGGACGAGGGCGTCGGCGCCGAAGGCGGCCGCGTTGCGCGCGACCGCGCCGAGGTTGTCGACGTCGACGAGATCCTCGAGGACGACGACGCCGCGCGCGTCCGGGGGCAGCGCGCGCGATGTGGGGCGCTCGCCGATCGCGAGGCAGCCGCGGTGCACGTGGAAGCCGGCCACGGCGTCGAGCACGGGCTGGGCTGCGACGTAGACGGGCGGCGCCGGACCCGCTGCCGCGCGCGCGGCGAGAGCATCCTCGAGTGCGCGCAGGCGCGGCGGCGTGGCGAGGACCGAGTGGACGCGGAGCCCGCTCGCGAGCAGGCGCCGGACGACGCGCTCGCTCTCGGCGACGAAGCGGCCGCTCTCGGCGTTGAGGTGCCGCTCCTTGAGCGCGCGGTAGTCGGCGAGGCGCGGGTCGTCGGCGTCGACCTCGATGCGCGGCGGGCTCACGGGGCGACCATAGCGCGTTCGGCCGTGATAAAAGTGCGCAGCGATGACGTTCTCGCGCCCGCGCCCCCAGCTGCTCGCCTGGGCGGCCGCGTGCGCGCTCGGCGCCGCGTGCAGCAGCCCTTCCGAGCCGCACGGTTCGCCCATCCTCACGCAGGTCTACTGGGTGGCGGACGGCGCGCAGCTCCTCGCGTGGTCCCGCGCGGCCGATACGGCGCAAGTGAGCCCCGTGCCGCCGTTCGCGTCGGAGATCGACTTCGTCTTCGATCGCCGCCTCGACGGTTCGCGCCTCGAGGACATCGTCATCGTCGGTGGGGTCACGACCGCGCTCCCCAAAGCCACGGCGGCCATTCACGCGAGCTGGCCCGACATGGCGACGATGATGAGCGACCCGCCGTTCGCGCTTGTCGTCGACTACAACAGCCTCGCGACGTTCGGCGGCGCGTCGGCGTACGTCTTCGCGCGCCCCGTCGTGCCAGGGTTTCCGTCGGATACCATCGTGAGCTTCGAGCTCGACACGACGCTCCTCACGAGCGCCTACGGAGACCCAGCGAACGTTCCCGGGACGATTCCGATCAAGACCAAGACCTTCTCCGTGTCGCTCGCCAGCGGCGGCGCCGCCGTGGCGTCGAGCTACCAGCTTCCGCTCGGGTTCTCGAACCGGCTGCCGGCCGTGCCCGCGACGAGCCCCTTCATTCACGTCGTGTCGAACGGTGCGGCAGTGCCGTACAAGCTCCTGGCGGACGCCGGTCAGGCATCGCGTTGGTTCCTCGGGGCGGCCGACTGCCTCGGCGGCTGGCCCGCGAGCAGGACCTTCACCGTGACGATCGACGTGGGCTTGCCAGACGCGTTCGGGGGGAAGCTCGCCGAATCCGCCACGGCGACCTTCACGACGGCCGGGGGCGCGAGCGCGCCGGACGCCTCCTGCTCGATCCCCGACGCGGGCCCGTCGGATTCAGGCGCCGACGCGGGCGCCGCTGATGCGGGCGCCGACGTGGGCGCCGCTGGTGCGGGCGCCGACGCAGTCACGGCCGATGCGGGCGCCGACGACCTCGGCGCGAACGGCGACGCCGGCGACGGATCTGCCGCCGATTCGGCGCCTTCGGACTGACAGCTCTCTCTCGAGCCCCGGGGCCAGTCACGCGAGCTGGCGCGTGAACACGGCGCCGAGCTCGTCGCGCGCCACCCGCTTGACCTCCTCGAGCGAGATCGAGCGCCCGAGGACGCTCTCCATCGAGCCCATGGTGGTCGCCTCGAGCCCGCACGGGTTGATGGCGGCGAAGCGCGCGAGGTCGGTCGAGACATTGAGGGCGAAGCCATGCAGCGTGACCCAGCGCTTGACGGCCACGCCGATCGAGGCGAGCTTGCGCGCCCCGCCCGCGCTCCACACGCCCGTCCAGCCCTCCTTGCGCTCGCCGCTGATCCCGAAGCGACCTACGGCGCGGATGAGGGCCTCCTCGAGGTTGCGCAGGTAGAGGTGCAGGTCGCGCTCCGACTGCCGCAGGAGAAAGATCGGATAGCCCACGAGCTGTCCGGGACCGTGGTAGGTGACGTCGCCGCCGCGCTCGATCTCGAAGAGCGGCATGTCGCCGGGCGCCAGCACGTTCTCCTTGTGCGTGCCGCGGCCGAGCGTGATGACGTGGGGGTGCTCGACGAGCACGAGCGTGTCGGGGATCTCGTCGCGCTGTCGCTTGCCGACGAGCTCCTTTTGCAGCGCCCACACCTCGCCGAACTCGCGCGTCCCGAGGTCGAGGAATTGGGCGACGAAGGGGCCCTGTTTCTGCTCCAGGCTGGGCTCGTGGGGCGCGTTCACCGGTTCTGAATATGGATCGCTTCGCCCAGCGACGCCTTGGCGGCCTCCATGATGGCCTCGGGCAGCGTCGGGTGGGCGTGAATCGTGAGGGCGATGTCCTCGGCGAGCGCGCCCATCTCGATGGCGAGCGCCGCCTCGGCGATGATGTCGGAGGCGCCGTTGCCCACGATGTGGATGCCGAGCACCTCCTTTGTCTGCGCGTCGATGACGACCTTGACGAAGCCGTCGGTGTCGGCGTTCGCGATGGCGCGGCCGAGCGCGACGAAGGGGAACTTGCCGACCTTGATCTTGCGCCCGCGCTTCTCGGCCTCGTCGGCCGTGATGCCGGCGCTCGCGACCTCCGGGTCGCTGAAGATCACGGCCGGGATGCAGCGCACGTCGAATTCGGCGCGGTGACCGGCGATGACCTCGGCGACGACCTCGGCCTCCTTCGAGGCCTTGTGGGCGAGCATGGGTTGGCCCGCGACGTCGCCGATGGCGTAGATGCCCGGCACGTTCGTGCGCTGCGTCCTGTCGACGGGCACGAAGCCCTTGTCGATCTTCACGCCGACCTCGGCGAGGCCCAGGCTCTCGGAGTTCGGGCGGCGGCCCACGGCGACGAGGACCTTGTCGGCCTCGAGCGTGACGTCACGGCCGCCGTTCTCGACGCCCAGGGTGACGGCGGCGCGCCCACCGGCCTCGGTCCAAGACTTGGCCTTCGCCCCCGTCATGACC
>DATKFB010000109.1:0-4048 GCA_035544435.1 Polyangia bacterium | reverse complement strand
CACGCCGGACTCGGTGCGCGACGACCTCGTGTCGGTCGATCAATGCGACGGCTAGTTGGCCGGGCGCGAGGGCGCGACCTCGGCGCCGCGCATATAGACCTCGTGACAAGAGAGGCAGGCCCTCGACAGCGCGGCGAACTCGTCGGCGACGGCGGCGCGATCGTGCCGACCGCTCGCGATGACGAGCCGGCGGGCCCGATTGCGAAGTTCGTCTTGCAGGGTGAAGAAGCGCTCGGGCAGCACGCCGTTGAGCTCGTCGCCCGCGAAGGGACGAGCGACCGAGGGCTCGTCGAACACCTCGCCCGCCGCCCTCGCAACGCCGTCGTCGTCGAGGAGAATGACGCGCGACACCAGCTCCTTCATCTGCAGCTCGTGGCGGCCCATCTTCGTCCGGAGCACCGCCAGCATCGCCGGCGTGATCGAGGCCGGTCTGGCGAGCTCCTCCTTCGCGACGCGGCGGGGCCGTAAGAAGATCGCTATGCCCACGAGGCTCGCGAGCACCAAGGATCCCACGATGGCTTTTGATTTGGTCACGGCGGCTCTCTTTGCGAGGTGCGTGCCACGAGGCCGCTCCGAAGCGTGGCGGTCGTCGAGACCGCCGCCCGCATCGCCTGCGCGCCCGCACGAGGCTCGCGCAAGCGTTGCGCGTTAGTCCGGCCCGTCGCCGGCGCGCATGACGCTCACCTCGGCGGACATCTCGATCTCGTCGCCGACGACGGCGCCGCCCGCGTCCAGGTCCTGGTTCCAGTGCAGCCCGAAGCGCTGTCGGTCGATCTTTCCGCGCACGGAGTACACGTATCGCGCTGCGCCGTCCTTGCCGGTGCCGGTCTCGACCTCGAGGTCGAGATCGTGGGTGACGCCGTGGAGCTGGAGACGGCCGCGAACGAGGAGGTGCTGGTCGCTGGGCTCGACAGCCGTGCTCTGGAACTCGGCGCGCGGGAACCGCGCGACGTCCAGGAACTCCGCCGAGCGCACATGCGCGTCGCGCTCGACCGAGTCCGTTTCGATGCTCGCGAGATCCACCCAGACGTGCACGCTCGAGAGCCACGGCTCGGCGCGGTCGAGAAACAAGGTTCCGCCCCAACTTCGAAACTGACCTCGGATCTCCTGGATGACGAGGTGGTGGAGCGTGAAGGTGAGGCGCGCGGTCTTAGAATCGATCTGCCAGCGCTCGAGCCCGCAGTCCTCTTCATTCCTGGGGGCTTCTTGGGGAGCGCACCGCGACACTTCCGCTTGGATGTTGACGGTCTCCATATCCTTACAAAGCTGCACACGGGGTGCCACCCGTCCGCCCGCGCCGGACAGGTGCCATTTCGCCACGTCCACGCAGGAAATGCGCACCTGCCACGTCGGCCGCGTCCTCGTCGCTGACGCAGCGAACGGCGACCTAGAGCGTGCGCGCGCCGAGCTGACTGAGCTCGGCGCCAATTCGCTCCGCAGCGGAGTCGCGCGCCCCGCGCAGGCCCCGCGCGATCCTCGCCCACGCGTCGCCGTCGACGTCTCGGCTCGCCCAGCGGTAGAGGGTCTCGTCCTCGCGCGCGGCGTGGGCGCGCAAGTCGGCGATGAAAGTGCGGACGGCCTCGGCGCGCAGGAAGTGCAGGTCGGCGCGGATGCCGAGCGCCAGCAGGTCGCGGCGCAGCGCCTCGTGGTCTTGCCTCAGGGTCGCGATGTCCTCGGGGTGCTCCGGCGTCAAGCGGGGGAAGAGCTCGTGCTCCTCCAGCTCGAAGTGCCGCAGGACCTCGCGCTCGAAGCGGTTCCAGGCGTTCGCCAGGTCGTGGCAGTCGTCGCTGTCGGCCTTCGTCAGGAGGACGGCGATGCGTTGGTCGAGCTCGGCGTGATGTTTGGAGAGAATCTTGTCGTCCATGGTCGTCCTCATCATGACGAGAGTGAGAGCAACAACGACGCCAGGCGAGGACCAGACGAGGGGCCGCACGTCGCTTGCCGACACGCAATCTTCGCGCGTCGGCCGGCGGCACGCGCAACGTTTGCGAGGGGCACGCCGCCAAGACGGCCTCGACGTCTGGAACGCTGGTTGCTTCAGCTTTTGGCGATGGAATCCGCACCTCCGCTTTCCCTCGACGCGCGCTTAGGACCGCGGGGCGTCGATCTCGTGGCCGGTCTTCTCGTTCCCGGCGCGCTGGGCGGGAGCGGGCGGACAGAGCTCCGGACGACGCACGCGTCTTGGGTCTTTCTCCGCGGCGACGACGTTTGGAAGGTGAAGCGCCCGGTCGCCTTCGGATTCCTCGATTTCAAAACCGTCGAGGCGCGGCGTCGGTTCTGTGAGGAAGAGGTCCGCTTGAACGGGCGGCTCGCCCCCGAGATCTACCTGGGCATCGAGCCCGTGCGGAGATCGGGGCACGGCTTCGTCGTCGGCAAGAGGGGGCCGGCGGGCGGCGAGGACGTCGTCGACTGGGCCGTTCACATGCGGCGCCTGCCCGACGCGGCCAGCGCGGCCGCGCGCCTGGCGCGGAGCGCGCTCGGCGCGGACGACCTGGCGATCCTCGCCGAGAGATTGGCCGCCTTCCACCGCGCGGCGCGCGTCACGCCCGACTTCGGCGCGGCCGCGCGGCTGCGGGCGAACGTCGACGAGAACTTCGCGGAAACCGAACGGCTCATCGGCGGGCTCCTCGATCAACGGCTCGTCGGCGGGCTCCTCGATCGCGACTCTTTCGAGGAGACCCGCGCGTTTCAATCGGGTTGGCTCGACGCGCACGAAGCGCTCGTGCGCCTGCGCCAGCGCGAAGGACGCATCCGCGAGGGCCACGGCGATCTGCGCCTCGAGCACGTTTACTTTCTGCCGGAGGCGGCCCCATCGCGCAGCCCCGTCGTCATCGATTGCGTCGAGTTCGACGAGCGGTTCCGCTGCGGCGACGTCGCGGGCGACGTCGGCTTCCTGGCCATGGAGCTCGAGGCCGTGCGACGTCCCGACCTCGGCGCGGGCTTCTTGGCCCGCTACGCCGAGGCCAGCGACGATTTCGGTCTGTACGCCGTGCTCGACTTCTACCTGTCGTACCGCGCCTGGATTCGCGGGAAGGTGGCGGCGCTCGTCGCGCGTGACGCGGCGACGTCGGCGGACCTTCGACGCGCCAAGCGCGACGAGGCGCGACGCGACTTCGCGCTCGCGCGCTCTTACGCGCGCCGCGCCGCCGACCCGGCGTTCGTCGTCGCCGTCGGCGGCATGATCGGGAGCGGCAAGAGCACGCTGGCCTCGGCGCTCGGGCGCGCCCTCGCGGCGCCCGTCGTGAGCTCCGATCGCACGCGCAAGGCGCTGGCGGGTCTCGAGCCGACCGCGCGCGCAGGGGCCGAACTCTACACGGACGTCCATCGCGACCGGACCTACGGCGAGGTGCTCGGACGCTCGGGCGTCGTCGCCGCCTCGGGACGCGGGGTCGTGCTCGACGCCACGTTCGCCGAAGGGCGCTGGCGGGCGGCCGCTGCCGCCGGCGCGCGCTCTCTCGGGGCGACCTTCGTGCTCATCGAGGTGACGTGCGCTGACGAGACCACGTTGAGGACGCGGCTCGCCCATCGCCGCGGCGCCGCCTTCGCGTCTGATGCCACCGACGCAGAGCTCGACGGTTTCCGTCGCCGTTACGCCGCACCCGACGATTCAGAGGGCATCCCCTTGCTTCACGTGGACGGCGGCGGCACCGAGGCGCGGGCCCTCGGGGCGGCGCTCGACGGCCTGCGCCGCTTCGGCGTTCTCCCGGCCGCGGAGCGCAGCCAGTCTTGATTCGCGCAGATTCTGCGCCGGCGCTGCGAAGCCACGCAAATTGTGCGCGCGACCCGGCGTTTGGGGCGGCAACTCCCTGAAAATGACGGTTGGTTTAGGCTTTGCATTTCCTCCCCACGAGCCATGGAGACAACCCAGACCACACCAACTAATCTGGCCGCGCCGGAGCGTGCCGCCGCCAGCCGGCCCACCAAGGGAGCCTCGGGACGAATGCAAACCAAGGGAAGGATCCTGGTCGTCGACGACGAGGTCAACGCCCGTACGGCGCTCTGTGAGTTGCTACGCGACGAAGGCTACGCCGTTGAATCCGCCGCCGAC
>DATKFB010000108.1:0-7428 GCA_035544435.1 Polyangia bacterium | reverse complement strand
GACGCCATCATGGTGGCGCGCGGCGATCTGGGCGTCGAGATCCCGATCGAGCGCGTGCCGGCGGCGCAGAAGCGGCTCATCCGCGCCGCCAACCGCGCGGGTCGCCCCGTCATCACGGCGACGCAGATGCTCATGTCGATGGTGCAGAGCCCGCTGCCGACGCGCGCCGAGGTCACCGACGTCGCGAACGCCGTCCTCGACGGGACGGACGCCGTCATGCTGTCCGAGGAGACGGCGGTCGGTCACGATCCCGTGGCCGCCGTCGACATGATGGCGCGCCTGCTCGCCGAGACGGAGCCGCTGCTGCCGCCGCAGGAAGGGCCGTCCCACGCCGAAGAGGGCAACGCCCTCGCCGCCGCCGCCGCGCGCCTCGCCGAGGATCTCGACGCCGCCGCCATCGTCGCGCCCACGCGCACGGGGCTGTCGGCGCTGCGCCTCTCGGCTTTCCGCCCGCGGCGGCCCATCCTCGCCTACAGCCGCGAGCCGGCGACGACGCGCCGCCTGGGCCTCGCCTGGGGCGTCAAGGCGATGGACCTCACGATCCCGGTGGGCGCCGATGCGCTCGCGGCGACGCTCGAAGCGGCGCGGCGCGATCTGCCGGCGGGCGCGCGCGTCGTCGTGCTGGACATCGCGCCACCGGGCGCGCGTGGCGTCGCTTCGCTCGTCAACGTCATCACGCTGTGACGCGAGCCGGCCGCGTCGCCTCCCCGCGAGGGGCGATCACTTCGGCCGGTGCCCCTCCGTGAACGTCACAGGGAGGCGGACCTCGCGACCGTCGCGCTTGACGACGGCCGTGACCGTCTCGCCGGGCTTGCTCGCGTTGAGCGCGAACATGAGGTCCTCGACGCTGCCTATCTCGTGTAGGCCGAGGCGCACGAGGATGTCGCCGCGGCGCAAGCCACCTTTTTCGGCGGCGCCCCCCACCCGCACGCCCGCGAGGAGCACGCCCGGCGTGCCGCCGGTTGGTCCGGCGTAGTCGGGGATCGTGCCCAGGGAGGCGTTGAAGGAGCGCGCGTCGCCTTCGGTCGCGGGCACGAGGACCTTCTTGAACGCGAGCGGCCCGGGTCGCTCGCCGACGGCGACGGCGAGGGCGGCAACCGCGGTCGCGATCTGTCCGGCGCCCGCGGCGTTGATCTTGTCGGCGGTGTCCGAGGGCTTGTGGTAGTCGGCGTGCGAGCCCGTGAAGAAGTGCACGACGGGCACGCCGGCGGCATAGAACGGCATCTGATCGCTCGGCCCGATGCCGCCGCCCTCGACGGGCGCGCAGTCGACGCGCGCGGCGGCACACGCGGGCGGCAGCAGCGTCCGCCACTCGTCGGCCGAGGACATGGCGAACACCGTGACGCGGTTGTCTCTCAGCCGCCCGACCATGTCGAGGTTGAGCATGGCGCGCACATCGCCGATGGCGAGGCCGGCGGGCGGCGAGCGCGAGAAGTGCGTCGACCCGAGCACGCCCGACTCCTCGCCCGAGAAGGCCACGAACACGACGTCGACGGGCAGCGGGCTCACGCGCGACGAGAGCTGGCGCGCGATCTCGAGGACGCCGGCCGTCCCCGAGGCGTTGTCGTCGGCGCCGACGTGAGCCAGATGGCTGTCGGGCGCGAGCGAGTGATGATCGCCGTAGCCGAGGTGGTCGTAGTGCGCGCCGACGACGACCGTCGCGGGCTTGCCGCCCGGCGTCTTTGCGCCCGGCAGGCGCGCGACGACGTTGAAGGCCGCCTCGGTCGAAAAGTCGAGCGCGACCTCGAGGTCGGCCTTCAGGGTCTTCTTGTCAACGAGCTCCGCGAGCAGCGGCGCGAGGACGGCGCGCTTGACGAAGAGCACGGGGAGGCCGGCGTCGGAGTAGCCTTCGGCCCGCGGCTTCGAGAGGGTCGCCTCGGGGGGCGGGCGCCAGTCGGCGGCGGCCTTCGCGGGGCGCTCCGGCAGGTCGACGACGAGCAGGGCGCGCGCGCCGCGCTCGCGGGCGAGCCAGGCCTTCTGTCGGAGATCGCCCGCGCGGCTCGCGCGTTCGGGAGCGTCGTACGGCGCGCCCTCGGGCACGAAGCGGCGCACGACGACGATCTTGCCGCGCACGTCGAGGTGCGCGTAGTCGTCGACGCCCGCGGCCGCGTCGCGCAGCCCGTAGCCCGCGAGCACGAGAGCCCCTGACGCGCGCCCGTTAGCCGAGAAACCCGCGGGGACGAAGGCGTCGGCGGGGACGGCGGTGCCCGCGAGCTCGAGGCGCGTCGCGGGCGCGATCGCGACGCCCGTGCGCACGTCGAACTTCTGCACGAACGTGCCCGCGTCCCCCGCGGGCTGCAGGCCGAGCGCGCGAAACCGCTCCTCGATGTATGCGCCGGCCGCCGCGAGGCCGGGCGTGCCGATCCCGCGTCCCTCGCGCGCCGGATCGGCCAGCCAGCGGACGTCGGCCGCGATGCGATCCGCGGGGAGCTCCTCGGCCGGCTTCACGGGCGCATCGCGCCAGTCGGCGACGAAGACGTTCGTGTCGTGTGCGCC
Source organism: Polyangia bacterium (assembly GCA_035544435.1). GTDB lineage: Bacteria > Myxococcota_A > Polyangia > Fen-1088 > Fen-1088 > DASZFV01. The sequence continues at coordinate 4,932 of DATKFB010000108.1, read as the reverse complement.
GGGCGCCGTCGCGCGGTTCGACGAGAACGCCAGGCGCTTGCCGTCGGGCGAGAAGAGCGGGAAGCCGTCGAAGCCGGGCGCCGTCGTGATGCGCTCGAGGCGCGTGCCCGCGACGTCGATGGCCCAGATGTCGAACTCGCGCCCGCGCGGGTCCCCGTAGTTCGACGCGAAGACGAGCCGCTTGCCGCCCGGCTCCCAGGACGGTCCGAAGGACGCCGCGTCGAGGTACGTGACCTGCGTCGCCTCGCTGCCGTCGGCGTTGGCGACGTAGAGCTCGAGCTTGGTGGGCCGCACGAGGTTCTGCGACAGGAGGCGCTGGTAGTCATCGAGCTCGCGACCGGGCTTCGGACGGGAGGCGCGCCACACGATCTTCGTGCAGTCGGCGTTGAAGAAGGCGCCGCCGTCGTAGCCGACGTCGTGGGTGAGCCGCCGCACGTCGTGGCCGTCCTTGTCCATCCGATAAAGATCGATGTCGCCGTCGCGCACCGACGTGAAGACGATCGAGCCGTCCTTGGCGCACACCGTGCCCTCGGCGTCGTAGCCGGGCGTCGTCGTGAGCCGCCGCGGCGCCGCGCCGTCCGCGCCCGCGCGGTAGATGTCGTAGTCGGGGTAGAGCGCCCAGACGTAGCCCTGACTGTGGTCCGGGCGCGGCGGGCACACCGGCGAGCCGCCCTCGGTCGAGGCGTAGATGACCTCTTTGTCGCCCGGCAGGAAGTACGAGCAGGTCGTCGCGCCGCGGCCGCTCGAGACGGGTATGGGGCGCGGGAGCGTCGCATCGGCGGGCGAGGGCAGAGGAAGCCTGAAGATGCGGTCGCAGCCGTCGCCGGCTGGCCGCGCCTGCATGATGAGCTCGCCTCCGCCCCAGGCCCAGTAGGCCTCGGCGTTCTCACCGCCGAGCGTGAGCGCGCGCAGGTGAGCGAGCTGGCGCTCGGCCGGCAGCGCCCAGTCGCGTGGGGCGCGCCCGGACGCGGCGGCGACGGGCGGCGCCGTCGAGACGGGCCCGGGCGCGGCGCACCCGGTGGCGGCGACGAGCGAGATCAGCAACGCTGCGCACGATGAAGACCGAGGGGGCGCGTTCACGGCCGACAGTCTCCTTGCACGGGGCCGGCAGAGCAAGCCCGGCGGCAAGGCGTCGGCGGCAAGGCGTCGGCGGCAAGGCCTCGGCGCCAAAGCCTCGACGCAACGATGACGGCAGCGGTGTTTTGCCGCGCGGAGGCCATGCCTTACAATGAGCCGCTTTTTACTCTAGCCAAAGGATGCGACATGACCGGAAGACAAGGTGGACTCAGGTTGTCGGCGGCTTTTCTCTCGCTCGCTGCGCTCGGACCCCTCGGCGCAGGAGGTTGCGGCACGGACGGACCCATGTCCGCCGATCACTCGGTTTACTTCGAGGGCAACGTTTATGACGGCGCCGTGGGCACGCCGCTCATGAAAGCCATGCTGACGTCGATCGCGATCGAGTACCGCGACAAGGCCATCAAGGTTGCCATTGGCGATGACGGACGCTTCACGAGCCAGGATCCGCTGCCGACGTGGCAGGACTACATGGTGACGATCATGGCCGCCGGCTACCGCCCGTTCGTCTCGCACAACCCCGGGTTCGAGGTGCCGGCGTCGCTCGCGGCCATGCAGAGCGGGCTCGCCCAGATCACGACGACGCAGACGTTTTCGTTCGACGCGTACGTGTTTCCCACGTCGCTGAAGGCCCCGGCCCTCACGCTCTCGATCGCGACCGTCGATGACGCGACGGGAGCGCCCGCGCTCGGCAAGGCCTCGGGCACGATTCGCCTGCGGCCGCAGACGCAATCGGGGCTGCAGGTGGGCGCGGGCGACAGCGCGTCTGGCGCGCCGCGCGCGAGTCGCCGCGTCTGGGCCAACGACGAGGATCTCTTGACCCAGACGATCATCAAGCCTTTCATGAACGGCAAAGTCGATTTCGCCATGGGCGACCTCGTGTATGGCGTCCAGTACGAGGTTTCGATCTACGACGTCGACGGCTACCAGCCCACGGTGCTCTCCGGCGCGGCGGGCATCGTCGCGGGCTCGGTCCTGAGCAAGACGATCCAGCTCGCCAAGGTGCTCCGCGATCCGCTGCGCATCACGGGCAACACGGCGACGATGTGCACGCCGCCCACGCCCGCGGCGACGACGCCGGGCGCTCAGATCGTCCTGACGTTCAGCGAGAACATCGAGGCGGTCGGGACCACGCTCGCCGAGGACGTCGACAACGGCCTCAGCATCGTGTCCGTTCCCATGCCGGCGGCGTTCAGCTCCTGCCAGCTCAAGCTCAACGTCGACCCCACCAAGCAGGAGCGCGGCTCCTCGGTCGCGATCTCGGGCATGACGATGACGTTCGCGTTCAACCCGTCCGTCGGCCTGACCGACGGCATGGGCGGCCTCATCTGCACGGCGCCCGCGTCCATCAGCTCGGTGACGTACGGAAACCTGAGCGCGATCGTGCTGCAGCCCCTGGGCGACCCGAGCCGCAAGCGCAACCTCGCGCAGATGCTGCAGGAGCTCAGCCCGACCACGCTCTCGACGTCCCTCGTGTGCCCGACGCACCCCTGAAACGGCTCCGCCGGGCCGGTCCTGCGCCGCCGTTGGCGCGGCGCAGGAGGGACGCCCCAGCCGTGGGCCTGCGACGCGGCGCTTTCTTTCCCGCCTGAATCGCGACAGGATTGTCGGGTACCTGGAGAATTGCCGCGGCCGCTCGGCCTTCGGACGCGTCAAGCTTCCCCCCTGCGCGAGGTCTCATTGGCTTATTCATTGCTTGAGAATCGGTTGGGCTTGGCAGTGGCGGCCGCCTGTCTTTGGACCGGCTGCTACACGGGCCCGATCAACATGCGCCCCAACGTCAGCATCAACGCCCCGGTCGACCCGATCTTTCGGGGTCAGGCGCTGACCTACACGGCGACGGCGAGCGACCCAGACAGCGACGCCGTCACGCTCCAGTGGGTCGAGACCGCTGGCGCCTGTCCGAGCGGTTTCGACCAGCCTAGCGCCTGGCCGACGACAGGCTGGACCCCGGGGGATCGCCTCGTCGTTCAGGGCAAGGAAACAGAGAGCCCGTTCTGCGTCTGGGTGGAGGCCCGCGACGGGTATGGCGCAACCACCGTGGATGCGTGCCCGGGCGATCCGCAGGATCGTGCCCCCGTCGCGGTGCTCGAGCTCACCGCGCCGGCGAACGCGCCGTCCTACCCGGCGCACACGGTGTTCACGTTGTCAGCGGCGAAGTCCTCGGACCCGGACCCGGGCGACGTGATTCGATTCGAGTGGACGCTGAAGGCCTCGCCATCGCCGACCGCGAGCCTCGTTTCGTGCGCGTCCCCCTCGACCGACGCCGTCCGCTGTCTCACGGCCGACGCCGCGGGCGACTACCAGGTGGAGCTGCGCGTCGTCGACGACAGCATGAAGGAGTCAATCGTCGAGAAGACGTTACAGGTCCTGCCCGGGCAGCTGCCCGCCGCGGCGCTCGACTTGGTGTCGCCGGTGGGGAGCGGGCCGTACCCATTGGGGTCTACGTTCCAGGTCTCGGGCGAGAGCTCGACAGGCGCGGATGGTCCCATGTTGCCACTCGAATACGTCTGGAAGCTCGAACAGGCGCCCACCTCGCTCGCCACCCTCGCCGACTGCGACGGGAAGGGCGACATGAGCGTGCGCTGTTTCGTCGCCGACGTCCCGGGGACCTACCGCGTGACGTTGCAGGTCCAGAATCAGACGGGCCTGAGCCCACCCGTGTCGACGACGTACATCGTGGCCATGGATCAGCCTCCTTGCCTCGACCAAACCACGCCCGACGTCGCCACGACGGTGACGACCATGACCAGCTTCACGGTGAGCAGCGTGAGCGACGACCTCGATCCTTACCCGGGGACGGCGAGCATGCAGTGGTTCGTCAGCGAGGCCGGGGGCCCCTTCGTCCTCCGGGAGAAGGATTTCCCGAGCTTCCCGCTCCCGCAGGTCTATTCGTTCGGTGACATCGTGCGCGTGCGTCTCGAGATCAGTGACCGCGACACCGAGCGCAGCGCGAGGGCCTTCCTCGCCTGCGGCGACGCCGACGTGTGCACGCAGCCGAGCGCCATCCACCCCGGCGCCTGCTTTCAGCGCGTCACCTGGACGGTTCACATCCTCCCATGAGCGCCGTCGATCACAGACGCGCGTGGGTGGGGCTCCCGCCTCCTATGGCGGTGCTCGCGCTTTGCGTCGCCGCGCTCGGTGGCTGCATCGCCGGCAGCGTCAGTGGCAGCCGCGGCCCCAGCGGCGGCGGTACGGCGCAACCCGCGGGCACCGGTAGCGGCAGCGCCGGCAACAGCGGCGTCGCAACCGGAGCCGGCGGGGGCTCCAGCGGGGCCGGGGGCCAGCCTGCTGCCATTGCTACGGGGGCCGCCGGCAGCACGGGCGCGGCCGGGGCCTCTAGCACGGGCTCCGCCGGAGCGACGGGCGCGGGCGGCGCAGGCGGCTCTCTCGGAACGGGGCAGGACGCCAGCGCCGACGGCGCCGCCCCAGCCGACGGCGGCGCCGACGCGGGCCCCGGCTCGTGCCTCGTGACGATCACGCCGCTCGTGCCCGACTCCTTCGCCAATCTCGAGGCTGGCCCGTCGTCCACCCTGCGGCTGCAGGCCACCGTCTCCGGTCGCGCGGGCGATCGCGACGCAGGCGCGCCCCACTGGCTGTGGTCGGTTAAGGTGGCGGGTGGCGCGTCGGTCGCCGACCTGCTGTGGACGCCCGTCGACGACACGGGCGCGACGATCGACGTGCCGCTCGCGTCGGCGGGGACTTATCAAATTCAGGCGAGGATCGAGGGCGCGCCGGCGTGTGATCGCGCGCCCCTCGTCGTCGTCGTCCAACCCCCGCAAACGCCGTCGTTCCGGTTTCGCGTGACGCCGCCCTCGGCTTCGCAGTTGCCCGTTCGCGAGACGCTCGTCAAGTCCA
>DATKFB010000107.1:0-4276 GCA_035544435.1 Polyangia bacterium | reverse complement strand
AATCGCGGGTGCGACCATCTCCTTCGGGCTCGTCTCGATCCCGGTGAAGCTCTATTCGGCGACGCAACCGTCGGCGGGCGTGTCGTTCCACCTCTTGCATGGCAAGTGCGGCACGCGCGTCAAGCAGCAGTACGTGTGTCCGCACGACCAGGAGCTCGTGCCGCGCGACGAGATGGTGAAGGGGTACGAGATCTCGAAGGACCAGTACGTGACCTTCACGCCCGAAGAGCTGAAGGCTCTCGAGGAGCGCGCCACCGAGACGATCGACATCGCGCAGTTCGTGCCCGTCTCGTCGATCGACCCCGTCTACTTCGACAAGCCTTACTATCTCAGCGCTGAAAAGGGTGGCGAGAAGGCGTACATGCTGCTCACGGAGGCGATGCGCGAGAGCGGGCGCGCCGCGCTCGCGCGCTACGCCGCGCGAGGCAAGCAATACCTCGTCATGGTGCGGCCCACGACGGAGAAGCCGGGAGGGCTCGTGCTGCAGCAGCTGCTCTATGCCGATGAGGTGCGCCCCCTCGCAGAGGTGCCGCTGCCGGACGGCGAGGTGCGCGAGCCCGAGCTCAAGCTCGCGCGCCAGCTCATCGACCAGATCGCGTCCGAGACGTTCGAGCCGACGCTGTATCACGACGACGTCCGCGAGCGCATCCAGGCCGACATTCAACGCAAGATGCAGGGACAGGACATCGCGACGTCCGCGCCCGAGCCGCAGCCCGCGCGCATCATCGATCTGATGGAAGCGCTCAAGGCCAGCCTCGCGGCCGCGCCGCAGGCGCCCGCCAACGAGGCGCGCGCCGAGGCCGGCGGCGAAGATCGCAAGGGCGCCCGCCGCGGCGCAACCTCCACCAAGACCGAGCCGAAGCGCGCACGCGCCAAGCGCTGATCCGAGTCCCGCGCGACGACGCTTACGCTATAGTCCGTGCCGCCATGAGCGGTTACACGGCGCAGGACGTGGCCCGGATGCTGGGCTTGCGGCCCGCCCGCCTGCGCGCCTACGTCCGCTCGGGCGTGCTCTGCCCCGAGAGGGGCGACCACGGCGAGCTGCGCTTCTCGTTTCGGGATCTGCTGCTGCTGCGCACGGCCGAGGGCCTCGTGCGCGAGCGCGTGCCCGCGCGCCGCGTGGCTTCGGCGCTTCGCAAGCTGCGAGCGCGTCTGACCGACACGCGGCCGCTCACAGGCGTGCAGCTCGGCGCCGAAGACCAGCGCGTCATCGCGCGCGAGGGCGCGGCGCGCTGGCAGGTCGATTCGGGCCAAGTGCTGCTCGACTTCGAGGGCGCCGGCGCGCTGGCCGACGGCACCCCTTCGCGGAACCTCGCCACGATGACGGACCTCTCCGCGCGGCGCGCCGGCGGTCCCGCGCCCTCGAGCCCTTTGCCGGCGCACGCCGGGGACGTCGTGCCGCTTTCGATCGAGGAGCTCTACGAGATCGGCTGCGACCTCGAGGAGACCGATCCGGCGCACGCGGCGGCGAGCTACGCCGAGGTCCTCGCGCGCGCGCCCCGCCACGCCGACGCCCACATCAACCTCGGCCGCCTCCTGCACGAGCGCGGCGAGCTCGCGGGCGCCGAGGAACACTACCGCGAGGCCCTCGCCCTTCGGCCCGACGATCCGACGGCGACGTTCAACCTCGGTGTCGCGCTCGAGGATCAGGAGCGCGTCGCGGAGGCGGTCCTCGCCTACGAGCGCGCCATCGCCCTCAACGCCCAAAACGCCGACGCCCACTACAACGCCGCGCGCCTGTACGAAAAGGGCGGCGACTACGGCGCGTCGCTGCGCCACCTGCGCGCTTACCGTGACCTGACCCGACGCGGGCGGTGACGCTCGTCGCGATGAAGACGCCCCGCGGCCGTGCGATTGTCGCCCTCCTCGCCGTCGCCGTCACGGGCGCGCCGGGGGCGTCGGCACGCGCCCAGGGCACGGGCCCGGGCGTCCTCGACGCGACGGCGCTCGCGCCGATCAGCGCCACTGACGTCCGGGATACCTCCGACCACCCGCCCGCGGGCCCCATTCCCGAGGTCCACTGGCTCACGCTCGACACGCCCCACTTCCACATCCACTACTACGAAGAGGAGCGGCCCTTCGCCGAGCACGCCGCCATCATCGCTGAACGCGCGTACCGGCTCAACACGCGCTACCTGAACTGGCTCCCGAGCGGCCGCGTCAACATCACGCTCGAAGACCAGGTCGACTCCGCGAACGGCTTCGCCAGCTCGGTGCCGGAGAACTTCATCTACGGCTTCGGCGCCCCGCCCGGCGCGCTCGACGAGCTCAACGACTTCGACGACTACCTCAAGCTCCTCCTCACGCACGAGTTCACTCACGTCGTGCACCTCGACACGATCCTGGGCTTCGCGCGCCTCTACAACTTCATCTTCGGCAAGCTCTACTCACCCAACCTCTCGCAGCCGAACTGGTTCGTCGAGGGCTTGGCCGTGCTCATGGAGACGCGCCAGACGACCGGCGGGCGCCTGCGCAGCACGATCTTCGACATGGAGCTGCGCGTGCCGTTCCTCGAGGGGCGCATGCTCGGGCTCGACGCCGTGTCGAACGGACCGCTCGTCTTCCCGCAGGGGACGGCCGCTTACCTCTACGGCTCGAGCATCCTCCGGTACGTCGAGGACCGCTACGGCCCGGCGGCGCTGCGCGAGATCTCCCACCGCTACGGAGGCAGCCTCATCCCGGGCGCCATGAACCGCGTGGCCGCCGAGGCGGTGGGAATCGGGTACGCGACGGTCTTTCGCGAAGGGATCTGGGACGCGTGGCGGCGGTCGCAGGCGCACAAGTTCGCGCTCGAAGTCGAGGCGGCGCGCCGGCGAGGCCTCACGAAGGAGCGGCGCCTCACGTTCGACGCGCCGGGCCCGCGCGGCGACGGGTTCACGCCGCAGTTCTTCCACGACGGCACGGTGCTCTACCACCGCACCAACAACGATCAGGCGCCCGCCTTCATGCGGCTCGACCTCGCGACGGGCCGGACCCAGGTGCTCGCTGAGGTACACGGCGCGGGGCGTGGCGTGCCCACGCCGGACGGCCGCGCGCTCGTTTACCAAGGCACGAACTTGCTGCCGCTGCGCTGGCGCATCTCGGGCGCACCGAACCTCTCCTGGAACGATCTCTACCGGCTCGATCTCGCGACGGGTGAACAGCGCGAGCTCACGCGCGCGCGGCGCGCCGAGGAGCCGGACGTCTCGCCCGACGGCAAGCAGATCGCCTGCACGGTGGGCGGCGCCGGTACGCGCCAGCTCGCCGTCGTTCCCATCGAGGGCGGGGTGCCGCGCGTCCTCGGCGCCGAGCTGCCAGGCTTCGCGTACTCGCCCGCTTGGTCCCCCGACGGACGCTTCATCGCCTATTCGCGCTGGAAGCCTGGAGGCCTGCGCGACGTACACATCTACGATCTCGCCACCAACGCCGACCGGGCCCTCACACACGACCGCGCCATGGACGTCGACCCGCGCTTCTCGCCCGACGGGCGCACCGTCGTCTTCTCCTCCGATCGCACGGGCGTCTACAACATCTTCGCCTACGACCTCGAGACGGGTCGCCTCGAGCAGGTCACGAACGTCCTCGGCGGCGCGTTCCAGCCGGCCATCTCGCCCGACGGAAGGCTGCTCGTCTACATGGGGTTCACGTCGGCGGGCTATGACCTGTTCTCGACGGCGTTCGATCCGTGGTCCTGGCTGCCGGCGCAGCCGTTCGCGAACGCGCGCCCGGACCCGCCCTCCGATCCGGCGAGCCTCGCCGACTCGCCCGACGCCGTGCCCGGCGAGCCCCCCATCGTCCCCTTCGAGGAGACGGTGACGAACTACAAGCCGTGGAAGTTCCTCTACCCGCACAGCTGGATCATCAAGCTCCTCACGAACCCGCTGGGCGTCGGCGACTCGGGGCAGCTCCAATTCAGCGTCTCCGACCCGGTGGGGAACCACGCCATCAGCGTCAACGCCATCATCCCGACCAGCGGTGACGGCTCGTACCGGCTCGACTACTCGTACAACCGCATCTGGCCGTCCTTCGGGCTCACGGCGACGCGCACCTGGCTGCTCGCGAGCGACCTCGTCATCGACGGCGCGCGCGTCGATTACCGCCAGCTCAGCGAGAGCGCCAGCACGTTCGTGGGGTTGCCCGTCGTGCGCACGCCGACGTCGCAGGGGGACATCTCGTTCGGCTACACGTACAGCGCCTACGGACCCGGCGGCCCGCTGCCCGTCGTCGACCCCACGCACGGGATCACGATCCCCCCGGAGATCGGCCCCGACGCGAACCTGTTCCTGACCTGGGCCTT
>DATKFB010000106.1:0-2237 GCA_035544435.1 Polyangia bacterium | reverse complement strand
GCTGCGGCGGCGGGGGCAGCACCCCCCTCACCGAGGGCCAGTTCTGCACCCAGAAGGCGACCGCCGAGTGTCAAGTCGCGGGTACCTGCGTCGTGTCGATGGACGCCTGCCAGACACAGCGAAAGGCGATGTGCATGGCCTTCGTCACCGCCGCCGAGGTCGCGCCGCGCGTGTTCGTGCCGGGCAACGTCCCGGCGTGTATCAGCAAGACGACGAGCGTCTACAAACAGCCGGTCATCAAGCCGAGCGACATGGACGCGCTCACGGACGTTTGCAACTACGTCTTCCAGGGCGCCGTCGCCGATCTGGCGGCCTGCACGACGAAGTACGACTGCAAGAACGGCAAGGACATCTGCGACAAGGGCCACTGCGCCGCTCAAATGCCGGTCGGTGCGAACGCCCAGTGCGCGAACTTCGGCGCCGTATGCGGGTCCACGCAGTTCTGCAAGACCGTGGGCGCCGCGATGATGTGCACGGACAAAGGGAAGCAAGGCGCCATCTGCGACGCCGCCGATCCCTGCGTCGACGCCGGCTTCACCTGCAAGGGCGGAACGTGTGTCGCGCAGGCCGGCCAAGGTGAGTCCTGCACGAGCAACGCCGATTGTTCGTCGACGGTCCCGTACTGCAACCCGTACGCGGGCAACAAGTGCAGCCCCGGGCTGACGTTCTCGGCCGGCGCGACGTCCTGCAACGACTACGGTGGCACCGGATCGACGACGGGTGCTGCTGGTGCGGCCGGCGGCGCTGCCGGCAGCGGCGGCGCGGCGGGCGCGGGCGGCGCGGCGGGCGGGGGCGGCGCGGCGGGCGCGGGCGGCGCGGCGGGCGGGGGCGGCGCAGCCGGCTCGGACGCCGCCACGGTGGACGGCAGCGACGGAGCCACCGACTAACCCGTGTCGGACGCGGACACGCAGCTCGGTCGAGCGCTCAGGGCTGTCCCCGAATGGGGATGGGCCCTGCTGTTCGCGCTCGTGATCTGTCTGCCGCGGCTCGGCGCCTTCGGCTTCTGGGATCCCTTCGAGCTCAAGCTCGCCGATCAGGCGCGCGACATGGTGCGCGCGGGCGCGCTGTTCGATCCGACCGCTGGGGGCAAGTACCCCGCGACGGCGCGTCTCGATCTGTTCCTCGCGGCGCTCGGCATCAAGCTCTTCGGAGCGAGCGAGCTCGGGGCCCGCCTGCCCATCGCGCTGTCGGCCGTCGGCGCGCTCATGGCGGTCTATTGGGCGGGCGTCGGGCTCTTTCGCAAGCGAGCCGCGCTGCTCGGCACGCTCGTGCTCGGCAGCATGACAATGTTCGTCCTCGAGGCGCGCCAGCTCACGACGGACGTCCCGCTCATGGCGGCGCTCGCGCTCGCGATGGGCGGCCTCGGGCGCTACGCCTGGCCCGCCTCGGGCCAGCGCCGGCTCGCCGACCTGGGCGCCGGGCTCGTGGGACTCGCCATCGGGTTCGTGGGGGGCGGCGCCCTCGCGGGCGTCGTGCTGCCCCTCGCGGCGCTCGTGGCCGCGATCGTCGTCGGCTGGGGCCTCGTGCCGCAGGGCGAACCCACGGGCATCGACGACGGCACCGAAGACCTCGCGGCGACGGGCATCGGCCCCGACGTGCCCGGGGGCAAGCCGTTTGGCGCGAGCACGCTGCGGCCCGGCGCGCGCGGCTTCGCGATCCTCGCGGCGCTCGGCCTTTCGGCGCTCGCGCTGCTCGTGGCGTCGATGACGGGCATCGTCGCCGGCAAGTACTCGGCGCTCCTAGGCGGCGTCCCACGCAGCGGCGCGCCCACGCACACCTTTGAGACCCTCATTCGCGAGCTCGGCTTCGGCATGTTCCCGTGGAGCGCCGTGGCCGTCTTCGCCCTGGCGCGACCTCTCATCCGGCTCGACGGCGACGGTGCCCCCACCAACGCGCGCCTGGCCTTCGGCCAGCTCTACCTCTTCCTGTTCGCGGGCTTTGGCTTCGCGCTCTCGACCTACCGGCTCATGATCTTCGGTGAGGCACGCGCCATCTGCCTGGCCCCGATCGCGCTCGCGATCGGCGTCTTCCTCGACGAGGCGCTCGAGGGGCGCCGCCTCGAGCCCGTGGCCGGCCTGCTCATGGGCACGGGCACGATGGTGGTCGCGCGCGACTTCTACCTCGCGCCCGAGGAGCTCGCGTCGGTCCACCTCTTCGAGAAGGTCAAGTGGCCGCCGGTCGTGTCGATCGGCGAGCTCGTCCTCGGCATCGGTTTCCTCGCGGCGCTGGGCGTCTAC
>DATKFB010000105.1:0-2228 GCA_035544435.1 Polyangia bacterium | reverse complement strand
TTCTTATGCGTGATCAAAGATTGCGGGCCCGAGGGCGTGGGGATGCTGTCGTTCCCGCGGCCGGGCATCTCGATCGCGCTCGACATCGCCGTCCGCGAAGACACGCAGGCGCTCATCGACGCCCTCAACGAGGTCGTGCTCAAGGAGGGCGGGCGCATCTATCTCGCGAAGGACGCCTTGACGCGCGCCGAGCACTTCCGCGCCATGGAGCCCCGGCTGCCCGAGTTCCTGCGCGTGCGCCGCAAGTGGGATCCCGACGGTCGGTTCCGCAGCGCGCAGTCGGTGCGGCTGTTCGGTGACGCCCCCTTCGCGGGCGCCGGGAGGCTGCCCGCGTGAAGGCCGTGATCCTGGGCGCCACGAAGGGCATGGGCCGGGCCGTCGCGCGCGCCCTCGCCGAGCGCGGCGACGCCGTCTTCCTGCTCGGACGCGACGAGCGCGAGCTCGAGCGCAGCGCCGCCGATCTCAAGGCGCGCGCCGGCAAGGCGGACGCCGTCGCGGGCTTCGCCGCCTGCGATCTCGAGAAGCCCGAGACCTTCGCGCCCGCGCTCGACCGTGCTCAGGTGGCCCTCGGACGCATCGACACGGTGGTCGTCACCGCGGGGCTCTTCGCGCCCCAGGAACGCCTCGAGGCCGACGCCGCGCTCTTGCGCCGCGTGCTCACGGTCGACTTCACGAACACGATCCTCTTCTGCGAAGAGGCGCGGCGCCGTTTGCTCGGCAACGTGGTCGCGGGCGGCGCCTCGCGCGGCACGTTGTGCGTGTTCAGCTCGGTGGCGGGCGACCGCGGCCGCAAGCCCGTCGTCTTCTACGGCGCGGCCAAGGCGGGCCTCTCGCGCTACCTCGAGAGCCTCGACCACAAGTATCGCGCGGGCGGCCTGCGCACGATCTGCGTCAAGCCCGGCTTCGTGAAGACCGGGATGACCGAGGGCCTGCGGCCGCCACCGTTCGCGGGCGAGCCCGAGCAGGTGGCGGCGGAAGTCGTGCGCGCCCTCGACGCCGGCACGCCCGTCGTCTACACGCCCCGCATGTGGGCGCTCGTCATGCTCGTCATTCGCTGGCTCCCGCGCTTCGTCATGCGCAAGATCGACTTTTAGAGCGCGGGCGTCCCGCTAGCGCCGCGCTGCGGTCGCGGCGGCGGCCAGGGCGGGCAGCGTGGCCTCGACCTCGGCAATCACGGTGGCGGCCGCTTCGGCGGAGAGGCCCACCTCGGAGAAGATGGGCTGGCGGGTCGGGTCGGGGCAGGGTGAACCCGTGAGGTGCAGGGCGATGACGTCGGTGGCGGCCGCGAGCTGCGACGGGAGGCGGCCGCGCCGCCCGGCGCGGCGGTCGTGATGGAACTCGGCGGCCTCCGCGACGGCGGGCGGCAGTCCCCAGGCGCGACAGAGCGCCGCGCCCACGCGCGTGTGCGCGACGTCGATGGCGTCGAGGACCACGGGACCATCCTTGGGATCCTCGAGGATGCCGAAGGGCAAGATGCCCTTTTCGGCCGAGCGCTGTAGCAGCACGAGCTCCCCGACGTCGTGCAGGAGGCCCACGAGAAAGTCGTGGTCGGACTCGATCCGCAAGGCCTTCGCGATGAAGCGCGCGGCGATTCCCGCGGCGAGCGCGCGGCGCCGCAGCGTCTCGGCGTGCGTCTCGAACCCCGGCACGGAGGCCGCGATGCCGTTCGTCACGATGACGAGCAGCGCGTCCCGGGTCGCCTCGAGGCCCAGGCTCATGACGGCCTCGCGCACGCTCGTGATCGTCTCCCGCGGCGAGAACAGCCCGGACGCGGCCAACGAGATGAGGGGGCCCGCGAGCGCCGGATCGGGCGTGAGCACCGCCTCGATGGCGGCCGCGTCCGCCGTTCGCCCCGCGGTGAGGCCGAGGGCGCGCTCGGCGGCCTCGGGGAGCGAGCGGCGCAGCGCCGGAGTGTCGGCGCACAGGATCTCAGTGAGGTGGTGGATTCGGATCGGCGCCGTCTGCGCGGCCGAGATCGTCGTCGTCGAGCCACCGAGCGACGTCCGGCCCGTTTCGACACGGGTGGACATGTGCCCGTTAGGTCGACAGCGGCCGACCGAAACCTTAGCGCGCGCATCCAGCGTCTTGAGGTGGGTGTGGGCTGACGTGCGCACGTCGCCGACCTGGCGCGATTACCGAAAAAACTGCGCGTGTTTTTCTTCGCGAAAAGATCCGGCGCCGAAGCGATCCAAATGTTCCAAATAGTCGACGACACCTTCGACAGGAGA
>DATKFB010000104.1:0-13545 GCA_035544435.1 Polyangia bacterium | reverse complement strand
CGGGCAAGAACATCGGCGGCGTCTATACGCTGCCCTGCTACCTCAGGGAACAGAGCCGTACCATCTGCGAGTGATGCCTCGAGACCTCGGCCGGGCCCGCACCATTTGCGAGTGACGCCGCGGCGGTCCACGATAGTCGTGGACGACGAATGTGCGCGACGACCAGGAAACCTCAAGAAGCGGCCCCGAAGGCCCGATTTGACGGCCTGAGATGACGCGATGAGCCCGCACGGTGCACAGGCGGCGGCGAAGTTGGCGCTGCAGGCGCTCGCGGCGCAGCCCATTACGATCGTGACGCCGCCTCCCGGCCCGCGCGCCCGGGAGATGATCGCGCGCGCCCTCCCGCACCTGTCGCCGTCGCTCATCCATTGCTATCCGCTCATGGTGCGGCGCGCCTCCGGCTGCATGGTCGAGGACGTCGACGGGAACGTTTACCTCGACGCCGAGGCCGGCGTCGCGACGGCGTCGACGGGCCACTGCCACCCGGCCGTCACGGCGGCCATCGCCGCGCAGGCCGAGGTGCTCATCCACATCTGCGGCACGGACTTCCACTACCCGGGCTACGGCGCCATCTGCGAGAAGCTGTCGGAACTCGCGCGCGGCATCGGCCCCGGCGGAAACACCCACCAGTGGCAGACGTTCCTCACGAACTCGGGAACCGAGGCGGTCGAGGCGGGGCTCAAGCTCGCGCGCCACCACACGCACCGGCCGAACCTCGTGGCGTTCCGGGGCGGCTTCCACGGGCGCACGCTGGGGTCGCTCTCCCTCACGGCGAGCAAGTCGAAGTACCGCAAGGGCTTCGGCCCGCTGCTCGCGAACGTCTATCACGCCGAGTACGGCAGCGCCGATAGCGTCGAGGAGCTCTTCCAGACGGTGACGGCGCCCGAGGACGTTGCGGCCATCATCGTCGAGCCGGTCCTGGGCGAGGGCGGCTACATCGTGCCGCCCGCGGATTTCCTGCCGCGCCTGCGCGCCGCGTGTGACCAGCACGGGATCCTGCTCGTCTTCGACGAGGTCCAGACGGGGATGGGCCGCACGGGCAAGATGTTCGCGGCCGAGCTCACGGGCGTCGTGCCCGACATCCTGCTGCTCGCCAAGGGAATCGCGTCGGGAATGCCGCTCGGAGCGATGATGGCGCCGCGCGAGAAGATGACCTGGCCGCCGGGCAGCCACGGCTCGACGATCGCGGGCAACCCGGTCTCGATCGCGGCCGGCCTTGCGACGATCGAGCTGCTCGAGGGCGGGCTCGTGGAGAGCTCGGCGCGCATGGGCGACAAGCTCCAGGCGTTGCTCAAGACGGCGCTCGCGGGCAACGCGGGCGTCACCGACGTGCGCGGTGTCGGCCTCATGATCGGCGTCGAGCTCGCGACGCCCGAGCTCAGCGACACCGTCGCGAACCTGTGCTTTCGGCGCGGATTGCTTGTGCTCGAGTGCGGGCGCAAGGCCATCCGGCTGTCCCCTCCCCTCATCATCACGGAGGAGCAGGCGCGCGGGACCGCGGAGGTCTTCGCGGGCGCGTGTCGCGATGCCCAAGTAGACGTCCGGTCGTGAGCACGCCCGTCGACCTTGGCGCGCGGCAGAAGGCGCGCGTCTTCTACACCTGGAGCGCGCAGAACGCCGCCGTGCCGCTCGAGATCATCGAGGGCCAGGGGGCGCGCTTCACGACGGCCGACGGCGCGCGCTGGTGGGATCTCGGCAGCATGACCTGGAACGCGAGCCTCGGGCACGGCCACCCGCGCATGCGCGAGGCCCTCGCGGCGGCCGCCTCCCAAGGCTTGCTCGCGTATCCGACGTCGGTCTTCCCGTCGAAGGCGCGCGCGGGCGAGCTGCTCGCCGAGGTCACGCCCGACGGGCTCTCGAAGAGCTTCCTGTGTCTGTCGGGTGCCGAGGCCAACGAGAACGCTGTGAAGATGGCGCGCCTCGTGACGGGGCGGAAGAAGATCGTCGCGCGCACGCGCAGCTATCACGGCGCGACGCTCGCGATGCTGTCGCTCTCGGGTGACCCGCGGCGCGAGGCGTTCGAGCCCGGGCTGCCGGGCGTGGCGCGCTTCGCCGACCCGTACTGCTTCCGCTGCCCCTTCGGCAAGAATCCGGCGTCGTGCGCGCACGAGTGCGCCGAGGACCTCGAGACGACCTTGTTGCGCGAGGGGCCCGACACGGTGGCGGCCGTCATCGCCGAGGGGATCGTCGGCGCGAACGGCGTCTTCGTGCCCCCGAATGGCTACTGGAGAAAGCTCCGCGCGCTGTGCGACGAGCACGGCGTGCTGCTGATCGCCGACGAGGTGCTGTCGGGCTTCGGGCGCACGGGGCGCTGGTTCGCCGTCGACCACGACGGCGTCAAGCCCGACCTCATGACGATGGCGAAGGCCCTCACGGGCGGCTACGCGCCAGGCGGCGCCGTCATCGTGAGCGACCGCATCGCGCGCCACTTCGACGACGAGGTGCTCTCGTGCGGCCTGACGAGCTACGCGCACCCGCTCGTGTGCGCGGCGATCGTCGCGGCGATCGAGACCTACCGCGACGACGGGCTCGTCGAGCGCGCGGCGACGCTGGGCGAGCGGCTGCGCCCACGCCTGGCGGCGCTCGCCCAGACGCGCCCGCAGATCGCCGAGATCCGCGGCCTCGGCCTGCTATGGGCCTTCGAGCTGTGCGTCCCCGGCACGAAGGACCCGCTGCCGGCGCCCGCGCTCGCCAAGCTGGCCGCGATGCTGCGCCGGCACCACCTGCACATGCACAAGCGCGACAACCTCCTCTACTTCGCGCCCCCGCTCGTTATCAGCGAGGTCGAGCTCGAAGAGGCGGTCGCGGCGCTCGGGCGCGCCCTCGACGAATCGCTGGGGGACGGCGCGTGAGCGCCGCGCGCGCCGGCAAGGTCTACGCGACCGTCGACGACGCCCTCGATCTGCTGCGCGACGGTATGCGCATCATGTCGGGCGGCTTCGGCCTCTCGGGCAACGCCGAGGCCTGCATCGAGGCCATCGCGCGCCGGGGCGTCAAGGACCTCACGATCATCAGCAACAACTGCGGCAACCAGGGCCAGGGGCTGGCCGTCTTGCTCAAGAACCGCCAGGTCCGGCGCGTCGTGTGCAGCTTCATCGGCGGCAACCCCGACCTCGCCGAGCAATACCTCGGCGGCACCGTCGAGGTCGAGCTCAATCCGCAGGGCACGTTCGCCGAGCGCATCCGCGCGGGCGGCGCGGGCATCGGCGGCTTCTACACGCCCACGGGCGTGGGCACGGTCGTCGCCGAGGGCAAGGAGATCCGCGAGCTCGACGGCCGCAAGCAGGTCTTCGAGCGGCCGTTGCGCGCCGACCTCGCCATCGTGCGCGCCGCCGTGGGAGACCGCCTCGGAAACCTGCGCTTTCACCGCACGTCGCGCAACTTCAGCCCGCTCATGGCCATGGCGGCCGACGTCACCGTCGCCGAGGTCGATCGCCTCGTCGAGCCGGGCGCCATCGACCCCGACGACGTCCACCTGCCCGGCCTCTTCGTCAAACGGGTCGTCGAGGTGCGCGCGCACAAGAACGTCATCGAGTTTCGCACGACGCGCAAGCGCCCCGGAGCCGGCGAGCGATGAGCTGGTCGCGCGACGACATGGTGAGGCGCGCGGCCGCCGAGGTGCGGGCAGGCCAGATCGTCAACCTCGGCATCGGCCTGCCCACGGAGGTCGCGAACTTCCTCCCGGCCGACTCCGACGTGCAGCTGCACTCCGAGAACGGCCTGCTCGGCATGGGCCCGTTCCCCTTCGACGACGAGGTCGATCCTCAGCTCATCAACGCCGGCAAGCAGACCGTGACGGCGCGCCCGGGCGCCAGCACCTTCGACTCCGCGCTCTCGTTCGCCATGATCCGCGGCGGCCACCTCGATCTCGCCATCCTTGGCGGCCTCGAGGTCGCGTGCACGGGCGACCTCGCGAACTGGACCGTGCCCGGCAAGCTCATCACGGGCATGGGCGGCGCCATGGACCTCGCGGCGGGCGCCAAGCGCGTCGTCGTGCTGCAGAGCCACGTCGCCAAGGATGGCAAGCCCAAGCTCGTTGCGCACGTGACGCTGCCCGTGACCGCCCTCGTCTGCGTCCATCGCGTCATCACCGAGCTCGGCGTCTTCGACGTCGGCGGCGATCACTTCGTGTGCGTCGAGCGCGCGCCCGGCGTGGGCGAGGACGAGATCGCGCGCGGAACGGGCGCGCCCGTGAGGTTCGGGTAGGGTCTCGGCCCGCCACGCAACCTGATTCGGCGATCCTTCGCCTTCAGCGCACGGTCAGCGCGGCGGTCGGCTGGGCGGGCTTGCCGTCCTCGCCGGGATCGGCGTAGGCGCGCAGCTCGAGCGTCGTGGGCGCGCGTACGGCGCTCTCGAAGGACCACGCGTGGTGCAGCTGCGAGCGCGTGCACGGGACCTCTTGCCTGGGCTTGCAGTCGTGCACCGACTCGACGACGAGGACGTGCTGGCCGGCCGGCAGCGCGCCGGCGAAGATCTGCGCGAAGTCGGCGTTGTGCAGCTCGCCCGCGTTCTTGTCGCGCGTCACGACGGGGGCGAAGTCGATCGAGATCGAGACGGAGCGCAGGCTGTACTCGTCGGGGACCTCGTCGCGGTAGCGGACGATGATCGGGCCGCGCCCGGCGGCCTGTTGCAGCTTGTCGGCGACCTCTTGCTGGACGCGCGCCAGGTCCTCCGCAACGTCCGCGTCGCCATCGTGGGGCGGCAGTGACAGCGCGCGATCGAAGGCGGCCCAGGCGCTCGCAACCGCGCCCTGGCGCTCGCGCAGACGCCCGAGCGCAAGATACGCCTCGCGGCAGCGATGGTCGGGACGGGGCGGGCCACAGGCGGCGCCCGCGAATTGCTCGAGGTCCTTCATGGCGGCTGCCGAGTCTTCGTGGCGCGCCTCGGTGAGGCCGCGCTTGTAGAGGATGTTGAGGTCCGTCTGAGACGCGCAGGCGGACGAGAAAAGGAGCAGGACGAGCAGGCCCCTCACCCAACCCTCTCCCCACTGCGTGGGGAGAGGGCCTCTTGGACCTTCATGAAAAGCCGTCTCCCCGCGGAGCGGGGAGACGGTTGGGTGAGGAGCGCCTGCCTTCATGACTCGCCCGCCGGCGAGCGCGGGGGATCGAGGCCGAGGCGCTTCAAGGCCGCGTTGACGGCCTTGAGGTCGGCCCACGCTTCCTTCTTCTTCGTGGGATCGCGGAGCAAGTAGGCCGGGTGGAAGGTCGGCATGAGCTGAATGCCCTCGTAAGAGCGAAAGCTTCCGCGCAGCCGCGAGATGGGCGTGTCGTCGCGCAGCAGGCACTGCGCCGCGAACTTGCCGAGCGCGACGATGACCCGCGGCCGCAGCGCCGCGAGCTGGCCCTTGAGGAAGGGCTCGCACTTCTCGATCTCGTCGGGCTCGGGGTTGCGGTTGCCCGGCGGGCGGCACTTGAGGATGTTGCAGATGTAGACGTCCTGCCGCGCGTAGCCCATGGCCTCGATCATCTTCGTGAGGAGCTGGCCGGCCTTGCCGACGAAGGGCTCGCCCTGCGCGTCCTCGTCGGCGCCCGGCGCCTCGCCCACGAAGACGAGGTGCGCGTTCGGATTGCCCACGCCGAAGACCAGGTTCGTGCGCGTGGACGCGAGTTTGCAACGCTTGCAGTCGCCGAGCTCCTCGCGCACGACGGCCAACCCGAGCGCGCCTCCCTGACTCGCCCCAGGCTCGTCGGGCGGCTCGGGCGCGGCCGAGGAAACCGACAGCGACGCCGGCTTTGCGTCGGCGAGAGCCGGAAGCGCGCTGGCCTTCCGCGCGCTGGGCCGCAGGGGGATCCCCAAGAGGCCCGCGCGCTGGCGCGCCCCGAGGTTGGTGCGCACCTGTCCGACGAGCACGCGCAGCTCGGCCCGCGCGTCGACCGGCGCCTCGTCGTCAGTGGCCATCGACGACCAGCGCGTCGACCGCGAGCGCGTAGTAGAAGGTCGCCGCCGTCTCCGCCTGGCTGAAGCTCGGGTCGCGCCCGAGGGCGCCGTCGTGATCGACGTCGCGCCGCGCGAGCTCGTCGACGATCGAGGTGTACGACTGCAGGAACGTCGGATCCGTCGAGGCGACGTAGGCATGACCGAGGGCCCAGGCCGCGCACGCGTTCCACGTGTTCTCGTCCTGGCGTCGCGCCGTGAACGCCGGCGGCGCGATGGGCGCGACGCGCTCGCGCAGCCAGGCCCCCACGAAGGGCGTGCTGCCTTCGGCGGCCAGCACCGCCAGCACCCGCGTGCCCGTCGTCGACGAAAAATCGAAGAGGCCGCCCGCGGCCGCCGGCTCTTCGCCAAAGGGCGCGGGCGGGCGCATGCCGAACGCGCGCTCGACGAACTTGTGCCCCGCCGCCAGCAACCCGCGGTCCTCGGCGGCGCGCGCGTGCTCGATGAGGGCCCGCGCGAGGAAGCCCGGGTCCTTGAACTCGCGGCCCGACAGATCGTGCAGCGCGCCCAGGTGGGCCGCGAGCACGCGCGCCGCGCGCTCGACGAGGGCCTGGCGGCGCCCGTCGCTCGGCGAGAGCACCCGCTCGGCGCCGTGGGCCACGAGCAGCATTGCGCAATCGTAGGCAGCCTCGTCGCTCGCGGCGTTGTCGAGCGACTCGGGCACGAAGCGCTTGCCTTGCGCGTCGACGAAGGCCCAGGCGGCCGCGCGGTTGCCCGCAAAGCGATCCTCGCCCGACAATCTGTGGTGGCGCGCCCAGACCCAGATGGCCGCCAGCGTGCCGTGGAAGTCCGGCTCGTCGGCGCGCGGCCAGGGCGGAACGTTGCCGCGGTTCGCGCCCGCGACCGGCTGGCGCGCCGCGAACCCGGCGCCCGCCAGGCCGAGATGGCGGCACGCTATGGGGGCATAGGTCTTGAGGCGGGGATCGGGCATCGGTCTTCAGGTGGGAATGCGCGACGGGCGCGTCTTGCGCGAGCCGGGCGGGCGCGCCTCGGGACGAGCGCCTTTCGCGAGCTGGGCGCCAGGCCGTGCCGCGAGCCGCGGAACGAAGAGGCTCCAGAGCCGTTCGGCGACGGCGGCCTTCGACGTGCGGCCGATCTCCGTCTGCGTGCCGTCGGCGAAGATCACGGTGACGGCGTTCTCCTCGCTGCCGAAGCCGATGCCGGGCTGGCTCACGTCGTTGGCGACGATGGCCTCGCAGCCCTTCTCGACGAGCTTGGCGGACGCGCGCTCGGCGAGAGCGACGCCGTCACCGTCGGCGGTCTCGGCCGCGAAGCCGACGAGAAAAGGCAGGTGCGCTTCGCCGCGGGCGCGGACGAGGCCCGCGAGCAGATCGGGGTTGGCCGCGAGCGCGAGCGCGGGGGGCGCTCCACCGTTCGCGCCCGCGCGCCGCGAGAGCTTGCCCGTCGCGGGCGCCGCCGGCCGGAAGTCTGCGACGGCCGCCGCCATGACGACGACGTCGGCCTCGAGAGCGTGCCGCGACAACGCATTCTGCATCTCCGCCGTCGTGCCGACGTCGAGGCGCTGCTCGACGCCCGGCGGCGTCGCGGGCGTGCCCGGCCCGGCCACGAGCGTCACGGCCGCGCCGCGCGCCGCGGCCGACGCCGCGATCGCGAAGCCCATCCTGCCCGACGAGCGGTTGCCGAGGAAACGAACGTCGTCGACCGGCTCTTGCGTCGGGCCCGCCGCGACGACGACGCGCCTGCCGGCGAGATCGCGCGGCGCGAACACGCGCGCCGCCGCGGCCAGGATCTCCTGCGGCTCGATGAGCCGCCCCGGCCCGACCCAGCCGCAAGCGAGCACGCCTCGATCCGGTCCCACGGTCTGAAAGCGCCCGGAGCCCGCGGGCCCCAGCAGCCGGCCCAAATTGGCCTGGGTGAGCGGATTCTCCCACATGTTGACGTTCATGGCAGGCGCGAGCAGCACGGGTCCGCGCGAGGCCAGCACGACGGCGGCCAAGAGATCGTCCGCCAGTCCCGCCGCGAGCCGCGCAATGACGTCGGCCGTCGCGGGCGCGATCACGGCGAGGTCGCACTCGTCGGCGAGGCGTATGTGGCCGATCTGGGCCTCCTCGGCCGGGTCGAACAGGCTCTGCGCCACGGGGTGCCCCGACAGCGTCTGCAGCGTGAGCGGCGTGATGAAGCGCGCGCCGGCGTCCGTGAGAACGACCCGCACGGTCGCGCCGGCCTTGACGAGCAGCCGGCAGAGCTCAGCGGCCTTGTAGGCCGCGATGCCGCCGCTCACGCCCAGGACGACGCGCTTGCCGGTGAGGGCGCTCCGTTCCTCCGTCTCCATGCCTGTGCTCATGCGCGATGTCTCTGGGACCACATCCGACCGGGCTCCGACCTTACCCCAAAATCGATACGGAGATGCCCACCGTGGGCCGCAAAAGGTATAACCGGGCGGACGTGGCAGAGACGGGCGGGTTTCCCAGGCGTTTCGATCAATACGTTCTGCTCAAGCCCCTGGCACGCGGGGGCATGGGTGAGCTCTACCTCGCGGCCTCGGGCTCGCGCGGCATGGAAAAATTCTGCGTCATCAAGACGGTGCTGCCGAGCCTCGTAGCGCTCGAAAACGCCAAGCGCTTCCGCGACGAGGCCATGGTCGTCGTCCGCCTCCAGCACGCCAACCTCGTGCCCGTCTTCGACGCCGGCCGCCACGAGGACCAGATCTACATCGCCATGGAGTACGTCGACGGCAAGGATCTGCTGGCGGTCTGGAACCGCTGCGCCCAAAAACGCGTGCCCTTCCCCATCGACGTAGCGGTCTTCATCGTCAAGGAGCTCACGCGCGGCCTCGGGTACGCCCACGCCTTCGGGGGGCTCAAGCTCGTGCACCGCGACGTGTCGCCCGCCAACGTGCTGCTCTCGTACACTGGCGAGGTCAAGCTCACGGACTTCGGCCTCGCGCGCTCGACGCTCAAGCTGCAGCAGACGGCGCCGGGGATCATCTTCGGCAAGCTCTCCTATCTCGCGCCCGAGCAGGCGCGCAGCGAGCCGCTCGACGGGCGCACCGACCTCTACGCCGCCGGGATTCTGCTCTGGGAGCTGCTCACGGGACAGCAGCTCTTCCCCGTCAAGCAGGCCGCCGAGGGCGACGCGGTCGGCCGCCGCGACTCGACGGCGGACGCGCTCGCGCGCGTGCGCGACCCGCGGATCGTGCCGCCCTCGCAGGTCACGCCGCGCGTCCCGCCCGAGCTCGACACGATCGTCATGCGCGCGCTCGCCCGCGAGCCGGCCCGCCGCTACCAGACGGGCGAGGAGATGCGCGCCGACCTCGCGGCCTTCCTCGCGGCGACGACGCCCGAGACGGACACGGCCCGGCTGGCCGCCTTCCTGCGGCCGCTCTTCCACGACATCGCCGAGTCTGAGCGAGGCGAGCGCGAGATCTTGCTGCGCGGCGCGGCGGGGCTGCTTTCGGGGGCCTTCAGCGCCGAGATGCCGGCGGCGGCGCGTCCCCTCTCGGGCCACGCGGCGGCCCCGCAGACGCCGCGGCCACCGGCGCAACAGCCACGCTCGCCGGGGCGCCGGCACACGGACACGGCGCCCCACGACGTGGCGCTCCCCGACGCCGGCGGGAGGCGCGCGCCCTCCGCGACGCCGCACGGCCACGACACCGGCGGGCGCGACAGCGGCGCGAGCGGGCTCGGCGAGGATCCACGCGTCGGCACGACGCTCGCCGGGCGCTACTTCCTCGAGCGGCTGTGCGGCGAGGGCGCCATGGGCCGCGTCTACGAGGCCCGCCACGTCGACATCGGCCGCCGCCTCGCCGTCAAGATCCTACACTCGAGCTTCCGCCACAGCTCAGAGGTCGTCGAGCGGTTCCGGCGCGAGGCGCGTGCCGCCTCGAAGATCGGCCACCCGAACATCGTCGACGTGACCGACTCGGGCATGGCGCCCGACGGCGCCTTCTTCTTCGTCATGGAGTACCTCGACGGCGTCGACCTCGAGAAGCTCATCGAGCGCGAGGGCGCGCTGCCCCTCGGCCGGGCGCTGCTCATCACGACTCAGCTGTGCCGCGCGCTGCAGGCGGCGCACGCGAGCGAGATCATCCACCGCGATCTCAAGCCCGCAAACGTCATGCTCATCAACCGCAAGGACGACGACGACTTCGTGAAGGTCCTCGACTTCGGGATCTCGCGAAACATGGACCTCGAGGGCAGCGGCGACGACGTGCCGGGCCGCAGGGGCCTCACGCGCCCCGACGTCGCCGTGGGCACGCCCGTCTACATGTCGCCCGAGCAGGCGGCCGGGATGCGCGCCGACGCCCTCACGGACGTCTATGCCGTGGGCGGCCTACTCTACGAGATGCTGACGGCCACGCCGCCGTGCGCGGGCGACGACGTCCTCACCGTGCTCAACAAGAAGGCCACCGAGGAGCCGGTTCCCGTCGGGAAGCTTCGCCCTGACCTGCCCGAGGACGTGCAGCGGCTCATCGCGCGCGCGCTGTCGCGCCGGGCGACGGATCGCCAGCGGTCGATGGCCGCACTCAAGGAAGAGGTCATGCGCTGCCTCGCGGCCGTCCGCGGCGCGCCCGTTAGCCTCGAGCTCGGCCGCGCGCCGAGCGAGAACACGCGTCCGCGCGGCTCGACGGAGCGGCTCTCGACGCTGCGCGCGCGCTCGTGGCTGATCGCGACGGGCCTGGGCGCGCTCGTCGCTCTCATCGCCGTCATCTCGATCGCGGTTCGCGCGGGCCGCTCGCGCGAACCGGCGGGCGCGGCCGTCGCGAGCGCGCCGGTCGTCGTACCGGCGCCCGAGGCGGCCCCCATCATCGTCCCCGTCGAACCACCGCGGCCGGCCATGCCGAGCCCGGCGCCCGAGCCTGTGAACCGGAAGCGCGTCGCGCGCTTGCTCGAGGGCGCACCCGCGGCTGGAGCGTCCGCGGCGCCAGCGCTCGCGCCGCCCTGGCCGACGGTGTCGCCGCCAGTGTTCCCGCAAGAGGCGGGCGCGACGCCGACGCGCCGCGCGCGCGGCGCGAGCCCGCCGGGAGCGGCCACGGCCGGGGCGCTCGCGCCGACCGCGCCCGCCGTCCCGACGCGCCCGAGCGCCGCCGCGGACGCCGACGCCATCCTCTCGCGCGGCCAGGCCGCGTTCGATCGCGGAAACTATCCGGAGGCCATCCGCCGCGCCAAAGAAGCGATGGCCGTCGGCGCCGCCGTCCCCGGCCACCTCCTCGTCGGCGACGCCTACTACCACCTCCAGCGCTACGCCGACGCACTCAAGGAGTACGAGGCGACGCTGGCCCTTGAGCCCTCGAACCCCCTCGCCCGCCGCGGCCGCGAGCTCGCGTCACGCGCGGCGTCGGCTCAGTAGCGCCGCCCGCGCGTAGCTACGGCACGAATTCGTCAGCGCCGCAGTCGAGCCTGCCGTTCGGCGGCACGGGACGAGGCTGGCCCTGGATGTCAATCGTCAGCGACATCGTCGTCGCGTCGATCTGGTCGATGCAAGGCGAACCGGACATCAGATGATAGGAGGCGTCTAGCTTGGGGTCGGGATCGCCGGCGCCGCAGCACGCGGCGCCCGTGCAGTTGATGGTCTCGCCGCCGAGGTTCCCGTGCACGATGTTCGTCGATGCATCGTAGGGATCCTTGCAGGAGAGTCCGATCGACATGTTGTCTACGACGGTGTTGTTGACGAACTTCGACATGCCGGACTGGGGGACATCACCCAGCCGAACACCACCCCAAGCGACGCCGCCAACGTCCGTGCCGCCCCCGTTCGCGGCAACGATCGTGTTCGTGATGTCGAAGCTCGAGTCGATGGTCTTGATGCCCCCCTTGCCATTCTGCGTGACGACGCAGCGGGTGAGGTGCAGCTCGGCTGACTGTTCGGCGGCGACGCCGACGGTCCCGCCGCTGATCTTGAGATCACGGACCCAGAACTTGCTGGCGCCCGCCAGGTGAATACCCGCCGTGTCGCCGCTGCCCGCGCCCACGAGCGCGGCGCCTTGGCCCACGATGAGCAGCATCGGCGCCGTGCCCATCGGCGGATCGATCGCGCCGACTGCGTCGGGCCCCTTCACGAGTAGGATCGGATGCATCAGCGAGAGCGAGGCCACCGCGTCCGAGGCCTTACAGAAGAGCGTTCCCGTCGCCATGCAGGTCGCGCCACCCGCCAACGTGACGACCTCGCCGGCCGTCGCGCAGTGGCCGTCGTAGTCGACGCAGATGGCGGGGCCGATGCCCTTGCACTCAGCGTCCGCTGTGCAGGCACGACAGGTGTTCTTCGCCGGATCGCAAATGGGCGTCGTCCCGCTGCACTTCGTATTGTCGAGGCACTCGACGCAGGACTGCGTGGCTTTGTTGCAGACGCTCTTCGTCGCGTCGGCGGTGCATTCCGTGCCGGAGCCAATGCACTCGACGCACTTTTGCGCGGCCGTGTCGCAGACGGGTCTCTTCGGATCGGTGCAGTGCTTTTTCGAGTCGGTGCATTGGACGCAGGCGGCGCCGCCGTCGCTCGTGCCGCACGCAGGAGTGCCCGCGTCTGCACCAGCCGCACATTGGTCATCCGTCACGCAGGCGGGGGGCTTGACCTCGGACGCAACCTCACGTGCGGTGTCGGTGGCGTCTCCAGCATCTGCGGCGTCGGTGCCGTCACCAGCGTCTACCGTATCGCCAGCGTTGGCGTCGTTGGCGATCGTCGCGTCGCGCAGCGCGGCGCATGAAAAGTCGAGCTTGGCTCCCGCCTCCGAGCAATAGTTCGTGTTGGTCTTCGTGCAAGCCGCGGACGCGAACGCCGACATCGCGATCAACGTCAACCCCAGAGCCCTCACTAGAACCTCCCCGTGAGGACGAGGACGCCGGCCGCGACGGCGAGCGCGCCGGCGGCGAGCGACGTGATGCCCCAGACGGTCGTGGCGTAGACGCGGGGGCACTGCACGCCCGCGCCCGCCGAGCAGGTGCCCTTGCCGTCGGCTTCGATGAGGTAAAAACCCAAGGCTCCCGCGATGGCGCCCGCGCCCACGCCGATCCAGCCGAGCTCGCGGTGCTCCTCGCTCGTGACCGCGCGGCCACCCATCGGCGACGAGGTCTCCACGCTCACCGCGCCTCGCGGCGCGGGCATGGGTGTCTCCGGCGCGGCGCCAGCGCCTGCCACCTCCGACGCGGCCTTCTTCTTGAAGGTTTGGACCTTCAGCGCAGACGCCGAAACGCCCGCCATCTCGAGGGCCTCGCCCTCGGTGCAGATCTCGCAGCGGTCCTCGCGGCTCTCGATGAGGTCGCCGGTCTTGCCGTCGAGCATCTCGAGGCGCAGCTCGTAGGTGCGGCCGTCGATCTCGAGCGTGCCGCGCGCGACGTAGGCAGCGACCGTGGCCTTCGCGACGGCCGTGACGCAGCCGTTGCCGTCGCAGGGCGCGCCGCCCGGACCCGTGGCGGCCGCGGGCATGCCGTCCACGACGTCGGCGCCCGACGCGAGGAGGCCCTCGTGGACGGCGTGGGTCATGCGGTCGCGCAGATCGGGCGTGACCTTTGCCCCGGCCACCTCCATGACGGCGATGCGCGGCCGCTCGGCGCGCGCGACGGCGGGAGACAGCGCCAGCGCCGTCAGCGCCGCGAGCGCCACGCGAGTGTTCATGCGAGCGATGCTCCAGTCCGCGCCGTCATAAGTCAAGACTTT